>DQCG01000075.1:2334-6504 GCA_003533825.1 Phycisphaerales bacterium | reverse complement strand
TGGATAAATTCTATGAAGGGTCGAGTTAATAACTCCTCTTTCGAATAGCCAATCATAGACACTAACGCGGGATTAACGAATTGCAGCGTTTCGCCCTGCACGACAACGATGCCTTCGGCTGCGTTTTCTACAACCGCCCTATAGCTGTTCTCGCTTTCACGCAGCGCCTGCTCAGCGAGCTTTTGGTCGGTGATGTCTTTGGATATTTCCAGCACGGTTGTGGGTTTTCCCTGTTCATCTCTTAACGCCGCGTTGGCACTACAATGAAAGTACCTGCTTTTACCGTCCTTATCAACCACCTGGGTATCATGCTCATGAACCATGCCGTCCTTAAATACCTTAAGAGTAAGGCAGGGATGTGGCTCACAGGGCTCGTTCCTTCCGTGGTATGCTTCGTAGCATTTCCTGCCAACAATATCGTCGCCAAAAATATTCATGGCCTTTTCATTGGCCCAGATGATGTTTAAGTCTCCATCCATCATGCTCATTGGGTCAGCAATAGACTGCAACATGGCACTGAGTTTTCCTTCACTGGCTTGCAGTGCTTCCTCCGCTCGTTTGCGTGCCGTCACATCGGCAAGTGTCAGTACCAGACCTGTGACAATCCCTTGCTGTTGCTTTATCGGCACCAGGCTCCAATCCCAGTAACTAATCCCCCACTCCGGATGTTCGGCGTATTCAAAAGGCCTGGCATAAGTGAAGTAGGGAATACCGGTTTCTACAACATGGCGAAAGATTTCCTCGTTTTCTTCGTTTGGATATAAATCAAAGTGGTTCTTGCCGGGGAAAAAAGACGGCTGGCGTTCATCCGCCTCGGCGTAGGCGCGGTTAACCCGGACAAAATTGAACTGCGGGTCAAGGTACGCCACCATCATGTGAGTGTGATCAAGGATCGTTTCGAGCAATCCGTTGGTTTCGCGCAACGCTTCCTCGGACTGCTTTCGCTCGGTAATATCCTGAGAAACCTCAATCGTCCCGACAATTTCCCCCGAATCATTGAACGCGGGATTGACTATTACGTGCCAGCATTTTCCATCAGGCAGTTGTTTTTCCAGCTCTCGACGTTTACCCGATTTCATAGCTTCGACTATATGGCAATCTTCACAAGGATCGTTCCGCCCATAGCGCGCCTTGTAGCAGACTCGCCCGACAATTTGTTCTTGTGTCATCCCGTGCCAATCCGCCATGGATTTACTCGCCCAGACTGTTTCCAAGTCCTTGTTTCTGTACACAATCAAATCGGACAAGTTCTCGATGACGGTGGATTGTTCCCTTTCAATTTCCCGCAGCGTCTGCTCGGCCCTGTTACGCTCTATAGCTTGCAGCTTCATAACTTCGCGGGTTTTTGTCAGTTCGGCGGTACGTTCCTTTATCAATTCCTCAAGATGATCCCTGTATTTCTCTTTTTTCATGCTGTCCCGTTCATCAGGCGTATCTTCTCCGGCAGCAATGCTGCTGATTGGCTCGTACTTCTTCCTGGATGGGCGTGCTTTTCTGATTTTCTCAACAGGCCTTTTTTCATCTTTAGAATTCGGCATGATTAAACCTCCTGCAGGTCCGTTTGCTCCCATCGTACACGTTTTAATGATTACAGATGGATTCCGGCCGGGACTTTGCCAAGCTTATCCTGAACTTGTCGGGATTATGCAAAGCATTCTCAGAACCGTCTCGCCGGTGTTCATAAATCGGTGTTCCTTGTTCGGCGGCACAAATACCACGTATTCGGTGCCGAATGGGTGCTCTTGCCCCTCGAAGACAAAAGTTCCCTCCCCTTCCAGGACGAATACTTCGTGCTCCTGAGGATGCGTGTGCAGGGGAGTATACCCGCCGGGCTGCAACTCGAACATACGCATCGCGAAGTTCTCCGCCCCATCTTTTTCGGAAATAAGCCATCTTATTTCTACATCTTTTGCGCCCTCGATCTCTACCGGATCCTTTTTGATATTGCTGCTTTTCTCGATATTCATCTTTTATCTCCACTGTCGATGAGAAGGTCTCAACCGAGTTTCTTAGCGAGGATTTCAGAGGCGACCTTCGGATTTGCCTGGCCTTTTGATTTCTGCATGACCTGGCCGAGCAGGAAGCCTCTGGCCTTTTTGCTCTTTTTGCCGCCGCTGGTTACATCCTCGACGGCACCGGGATTCTCCGCCAGCACCTTATCCACAATTTGTTCCAGCTCGCCAGCATCGCTTTTCTGAATCAGGTTGAGTTCCTCGGCTAAAGCCTCCGGCTCTCTGCCGGTTTGGACCATTGCCTCAAATACGGCAGCCGATGAGCTGGCGCTGATTTGGCCGGTCTCGATCATTTCCGCCAGGTTTGCGAGACTCTCCGGTCTGATGCCCAGCTCGTTAATACCGCAGCTCTTTTCCTTGGCTATTTTCAGGCCGGTCTGCGTCAGCAGGTTGCAAACCCGCTTCGGATTGGCGCCGGACTTAACCGCTTCCTCGAAAAAGTCTGAAATCGAGCGGTCCGCCGTAAGGACTCCCGCATCGTAGTCGCTTAGCTGGTACTCTTGAATGTAGCGCATCTGCCTTTTTAGAGGCAGCTCGCATAAACGCGACCGGATATTATCCAGCCACTGCTCGGTCAATTCCACCGGCACAAGGTCGGGCTCTGGAAAATACCTGTAGTCATGAGCCTCTTCCTTTTCTCTCTGCAGGACGGTCGCCTCCCGTTCATCGTCCCAGCCGCGTGTGGTTTTATTGCCCATCTCTATCACTTTGCCGGTATCGAGAAATTCGTCGAGCTGCCTCTGCTCTTCGTAGCTCACGCTTCTTTCCAGCGCCCGGAAGCTGTTGAGGTTTTTGATTTCGACGATTGGTGTTCTGTATTCGGTGCCGTCTTTGGTGATTGCAAGATTAATATTCGGCTCGAATCGCATGTGGCCCTTCTGCATGTCGGCTTCGGAGACGCCGAGGAATCTTACCATGCGCTGCAGCTCGACGGCGAGCGCTCGCACTTCCTCGCCGCTGTTCATATCCGGCTCGGTCACAATTTCCAGCAGCGGCGTGCCGGTCCGGTTCAGATCCACCTGCGAGTAATTGCCGGCTGTGTGCAGGTTCTTGCCCGCGTCTTCTTCGAGGTGCGCCCTTATTATCCCGATCTTTTTGATCCTGCCGGATTCAAGCGGTATTTCGACAAATCCGTCGGCGCCCAGCGGTAGATCATATTGGCTAATCTGGTAATTCTTCGGCAAATCGGGATAGTAATAACTTTTCCTGTCCCACTTGGTGAACATCGGTATCCAGCAGTCAAGGGCCAGCGCCGTCAGAACAGCGTATTCATACGCCTTCTTATTCATTACCGGCAGAACTCCCGGCATCCCGAGACAAACAGGGCAAACCCTGCTGTTAGGCTCGGCGCCGAATTCCAAAGCGCAGCCGCAGAACATCTTGCTCTCAGTGCAGAGTTGCACGTGAATTTCAAGACCGACTATAACTTTATAATCAACTTCAGACATCTTAATTAACCATGAATTAACACGAATAAACACAAATGTATTTTTTCATCTTTTCCATTATGTTGTTTCTGTTCTATATCTTTTCCAAAATTCTCTTAGTTTCTCTATAGTTTTTTTTGAAGCTATTAATATCATATCATAGCTTTAGTTACGGATAGAATCCCTATCCTCTCCCAAACGTATTCTTTTCCACTATTCAAATTTCTCCTTTTATTCTTCATCGAATTGTGTAGTCAAAATTGAATTTATGTGTTTATTCGTGTTCATTCGTGGTTAGATGTTCTTATATCCGGTTTTCTTTTATGCCAGTCCGTTTCTTTCTCGAACATTCTTGCGATTCGCAGCAATTTGTCTTCGGCGAAGGTCGGAGCCAGTATCTGCAGGCCGATTGGCAGATTTTTTTCGTCGAATCCACAGGGAAGGCTGATTCCCGGAACGCCAGCTAAATTAACGGCGATAGTATAAATATCCGACAGATACATTTGCAGCGGGTCGTCAACTTTTTCGCCGATCTTAAAAGCGGTCGTTGGAGCGACGGGCATTATGATGCAATCACAATTTTCGAATGCTTTGGCGAAATCGCCGCGTATCAAATTTCTGACCTTCAGGGCCTTTAGATAATAGGCATCGTAATAGCCGCTCGACAGCGCGTACGTGCCGAGCATGATCCGCCTTTTGACCTCTTCGCCGAATGCCTCGGCACGGGATTT
>DQCG01000075.1:0-2255 GCA_003533825.1 Phycisphaerales bacterium | reverse complement strand
GCGATAATGTAATAAGCGGCAATCGCATAGTCCAGGTGAGGCATATCTATTTCCCTGATTTCGGCACCGAGCTTCATATATACATTTATCGCCTCACTAATGGCCTTTCGCACCTGCTGGTCGGCTCCGGCGGCAAATTGCGGCACGATTGCTATTCTGAGTTTCTCTATCGGCTCATCGAGCTTTCCCAGGTAATCACAGACAGGAGCGGTTGCCTCGTCGATGCTGGTGCTGTCGGCAGAATCGTGGCCTGCAATGACATTCATCATCATCGCCGTATCGGCGACGTTCTGTGTAATCGGCCCTATCTGGTCGAGGCTCGAACCATAAGCTACAAGTCCGTATCGCGAGACCCGGCCGTATGTCGGCTTCAGGCCTACTACTCCGCAGAAACTCGCCGGCTGGCGTATCGAACCTCCCGTATCGGAGCCAAGTGCTACAAAACACAGCCGTCCCGCCACCGCCGCTGCAGGCCCCCCGCTGCTCCCGCCGGGGACCCGGCTGGTATCCCACGGATTGACCGTTTGTTTCAGGCCCGAGTTCTCCGTGCTCGAACCCATCGCAAACTCATCCAAATTTGCCTTGCCAATGATGACCGCATCGGCGGCCAGCAGCTTTTCCACCGCCGTGGCGTTGTATGGGGCGTGAAAGTTCTCCAGTATTTTTGAAGCGCAGGTCGTCGCCCCGAATGTGGTGCACATATTATCTTTAATCGCTACCGGCACACCCGCCAACCGCCCTACCGGCTCACCGGCGGCGATTCGCCTGTCAACATCCGCCGCGGTTTCCAGCGCCATTTCTTCAAACGTGCTGATATAGGCGCCAATAGTCGGCTCGAATTTGCGAATCCGCTCGAAAACGGATTTAGTCGTTTCAACACTGCTTATCCGGCCGTCTGCAATTCCATCACGCAATTGGCTGGCACTGAGATCTTCCATAACGAGAAGTCACCTGCTATTTCTGCCGGCTTGCCCGGCGATGTTCGAGGAGCCAGTCGTAAAGCTCCTGGTTGTTGTATGTTTCGGTCCATGAATCATGGTTCGCATCGGGATAAATGGTCAATTTTGCGTTTCCGCCGCGAGCGTTGATTGCCTCGACTAATTCTTTTGACTCTTCGACCGGGACAACGCTGTCTTTCGCTCCGTGGAACGCCCAGATCGGCATATCTTTAAGCATAATGGACATAATGCGATTACCGCCGCCGCAAATGGGCACCACGGCGGCAAACCGGTCGTGATGCTCCGAGGCCAGTGCCCACGAGCCGTATCCGCCCATACTCAGGCCCGTCAGGTAGATTCTCTCGGTATCCACATCGTATCGCGCCACGATATCGTCGAGCAGATTGATCAATACTTCGGTTTTCGTGGTCCACCAATCCTCCTCGGGGCACTGCGGAGAGACGACAATGAAAGGGAAATCCTTTCGCTTTTGTACGATTTTGGGTGGGCCGTGCACCTTTACTTTTTCAATATCGCTGCCCCGTTCGCCGGCGCCGTGCAGAAACAGAATCATCGGCCAGCTTTTTTGCTCCCGGCCGTAGGTTTCCGGCAGAAACAGCAGATAATTGCTGCTAAGAGTTTTGGTAACCGTCTTTTCAAACGTCCTGGAATGCTGACCGCCCTTTTCGAGCACTTCGAATGCCATCTCACTTTTCTCCGTTTGTGCACAACCCATCAGAATTGAAGCTGCAAATACAAAGCATAACAGATAAGCCGCCTTCATTGCTCAATACCTCCCAATTAGTTTGCGACAGCTCTCAGGCGCCGGAGCTGTCATCGAGTATTTTCGGCACTTTGAAGAATTCGCCGTCCCGCTGCGGCGCATTGGCCAGCGTCTTTTCGGTTCCGAGCGATTCTTTCACGCAGTCCTTGCGGAAAACGTTGCTGATAGGCAGACAGTGCGCCAGGGGCTCAACGTTGCCGGTATCCAGCTCGTTCATCTTTTCCACGTATTCGAGGATGGCGCTGAGCTGGCCGGTAAATTCCTGAACTTCCGCATCGGTCAGCTCCAGCCGGGCTAATTTGGCAACCTTCCTTACCTGCGGTTCGTCGATTTTTTCTGCCACTTTGTGTTTACCATTTAAATAAAAAGCGAGGCAGAACCCGCCCCGCTTTAAATCACATATTGAAAAACAGTTTTTTCAGTCGGTAGCCTTCTCGGCGGGTTTGTAATTGCGTTTGGGTGGTTTTTCAACTAATCCCATCCGGATTGCCTTGGCTGAGACCTTGATTCTGCAAACCTTGCCGTCAACGATG
>DQCG01000689.1 GCA_003533825.1 Phycisphaerales bacterium | reverse complement strand
GCATTAATTGTGTGATTGCCGCCAAAATTCAAGATAACAAAGGTGGGAATAGGCTTTCTTCCGGCATTAGGCAGATAGATTAGGATATCCATTCCCTGCCCATTTTCCTTACCGGTAAATTTAACCGCCACTTGCTTCCGAGTGGCCAAACCGCCAAGAGCCTCTCGCTCAAGGTCGAACGTCTTGAAGCTCATATCCTTTGGCCGATTGATGGGCGAGCGACCATAAACGTGGGTCCGAAAAAGTTCGAGCACTTCCGGCCGACGTCTGGTCCGCCAGGCTTCAGCATTGCTCACCTTCGTTCCATCGGACATCACGAGGGAGTCGGGCAAGGTGTATTTCGGCACCTTCTGCTCGTCATAATTGGTCTCGGAGCGTCGTTTCGAAAGTGAATTGACTAATTCAGGTGACGCCTTCCAACCGTCATTTCCCGTGCCACTGAAACCTAAGCTCCCGGCGTGAAACGATACGGCAAGAAAAACAGCTAACGATGCTATCAGTAGTTTATTACTAATCATAGAAAAACCTCCAGGCTTCATTAATGGCTTAATTCTAATCGATAGTATTCTAACCGGTCAATCCTAAATGCTTCTGTTTAGCTTGTTATTTCATGTACTTATGTACCACTAAGATGCTTAGCCATCACAGGGACTTGTTGATAATTCGGGAAAATACGGTTTAGTGCAAGTTCTTAATGCTTTTTTGCGGATGGCCTCATGCCAAACACACAATATTGAAAAAAGTGAATTATTCCTGTTAACTGTTCTGCTTCTTCGGCTTATCCGGCTCTTTAGCCTTGCCGATGCGGCCTGTCCAAATCTTGAGCTGCTGCTGCCATTGCGGTCTGTCTTGAGGAGCTTTTATCGCAACTAATGCTGTAAGAGCTTCATTGAGATCTGCTCCAACAGGCGGTTTGCTAAAATAACTATCAATAGTCTGAACAACAACATTATTCGGGTCCAAATCCGCTTCTTTAAGGCAATTCGTTACTAAATCGGCTGCCCGTCCGGGCTTCGATCCTCTCAAGCATGAATCCAGGAGGTCCGGTAAAATTTCCTTTTTTTCTTCTGGTGTCTGGGCAATTTCATATAAAATGACCAAATAGTTTGCGGCTTGTTCAAATTGACCTGTTTTATAATACAGCTCAGCCAATTTCTTACGTATTTCAGGCATGTATTTGCTATTGCCCTTCGCCCCTTCTGCTATCTTGAGAAAATTGATTTTCTGCTCATCAGATAACTTATTTTTGCTGCCCTGTAAGGTAAGTTTATTCACCCACTCATTCAGAACGCCGGCGTCGGAGCCCCTAAATATCTTCAGCATCGCCTGCCAGGCCGGATCGCTTTCGGAATTTAAGCCTATTTTTTCCGACAGCCAATTCAAGTCTTCCTTGCCGCCGACTTCATCAGCCAGAGCGATGATTTTCTTCCTTAGTATGATACTGGGATCATTAGTGAAATCTTTTCTTAGTATTTTCAGTGCATTTGTCCTGTTAATATAGATAAGCCCATCTGCGGCCACTTCCCTGACGAAATTCGCTTCATCTCGCAGTGCTTCTTCAAACAAGTTTCCAAAAAGCTCCGCCGCCTTGGCCTTGCATGTGCTGTCCTGCGCACATAAAGCGGCCATTTCGCTAAGCAATTCGCCCCGTAGAGTACCCTGGGGCTTGTCCTTCTGCTTGTTATACCTCTGCGAAAGCAAACCAAGGTACCTTTCTACCTCTTGCGGCTCTAATCCGTCACGTTTGAGCAGTTTTTTTATGACTTCCGCCCCATTTCGTGCATTTTCAGCCTTCTCTTCAAGAAGGAATTTCTCCGCCCAGACCAGGGTTTGCTTTCGTATCTCTCTCATCTCCGGGGAAATCTCGACCGACGGATTGGATAGAATAGCGTTGGAACACGCCCCGCCTAAGGCAATTAAAAGCTGTGTTTTAACCTGGTCGTCCTGTTCGGCGTCGAGCTGAGACAGCAGGTGGGAAGCTGAATCCAGCTTCGGCATCAAAGCCAAAAGTTTAGCGGTTATCAAACGGACATCACGGTCCCCGTCGGATATTAGCTTGATTACAACCGGCCCGAGTTTTTCAGGAAGATTCGAACCCGGTGCTACCCGCCAATTATAAGCCTTATCCAAAGCCCACAATCTGACAACCGTTTCCGGATCGACTAAATATGTGGCTAAGAACTCACCCTTGGCCGCGTCCTCACTTATACTTTCATACCTTTTGTCCAATTCCGATTTATAGCGCCGCTGCCACAAGTCTAATGCGGCTCTTTCCTGGCGCATCTGTGCATCCTGGCGGATTAACTGAGTCCGCAGGAACGCAACTTGACCTTGCTGGATAATCTCATCTATGTTCTGTTTTCGTGTTTGGGAATCTTTGCCAACCGGTATGCCCAGAGAATGCAAGGCTTTTTCAGCTTCGTCGGCTATTTGCTTATGCGGATCGTCAACCAGCTTGATTAGTCTAATCGTCGCCATCATATCCATCCGCAGTTTCAATGCATGTATGGCATTTATCTTCGTTTTGACTGGTTTATTTGGGTCTGTAAATATCTTTTCGAGCGATTCTCCTATTTTGTCGTACTCGAAAATCAGGGTTGCCTCCGCAGCCAACGGAGCTTCGGCATCGGTCTTGGTATCAAAGACACCAAGCAGCGGCTCGATAAAATCCTTATCATTCTTGACGGCCTTATTCGATACCCTTGCCTGAATTAACGCATTACAGACAGCCATACGCGCCGGACTATTTTCACTCTGCTTTAGGACACCGAGTAATATCTCCCTTGCTTTCGGATCTTCGAGGAATAACATTACAGTTGCGGCGTCAACAGAACCGTTGAGCAGGGAATCCTTGAACACTTTAAGCTGGGGATCGAGTTCCACGGCTGCTGCCGTGCCTTGAGCTGGTACAGGCGGCGTTTCCTGGCCCATACTGGCCTGCCGGCATCCTATCGCCAACATTAATATAACCAGATATAACCGCCTTGCATTCATTCAGATAGCCTTCAAGAAACTGCCGGTTCCTGTTTTGCGGGATTTATGCCCATTTTCTCTGGTATCATAATACCGAAATACCGCTAAGTCAATCAATTTTATTATTTGTAACCGTAAATCTGCTCTCTACAATTTATCTACGGTCTTGGGTGGTATTTTCTATGAATCTCTCTAAGCCTTTCCTGGTCAACATGTGTATAAATCTGCGTTGTAGCTATATCTACGTGGCCGAGCATTTCCTGGACGCTTCGCAGATCCGCTCCTCCTGTCAGGAGATGCGTTGCGAAGCAGTGTCTCAACGTATGCGCAGTCAAATTCCTGGGCATCCCTGCCCGCATCGCATATTTCTTTACCAATCTCCAAACCTCAATACGACCCATTGGCCGGCCTGTTCGGGAAAGCAGCAGAAAATTGTCACTAAACGGCTTAACCAGTCCCGGCCTGAGATTCGCGAGGTACTCCAGTGTCGCCTCGATGGCAACTTTGCCGACTGGAACAACACGCTCCCGGTTGCCCTTGCCAAGACATCGCAGGTAGCCGATATCAAGGTTAAAGTCCGGGATTCTCAGGCCCGCCAGTTCACTTGCTCGTATTCCCGTTGCATAGAGCAGCTCAAGCATAGCCTTGTCGCGAAGATAGAACGGCTCATCCGGACTGGGGGCATTCAGCAAATCGAGAACCTGCTGCTTGCTGCAAATGCTGGGTAATCGCTGCCAGATTTTCGGGCTTTCGAGGATTGATGTAAAGTCATCTTCGACAAGCCCCATCAGTTTGCCGTATCGCAGGAACATCCGTATCGCAACAAGGGCCCGCTTAATCGAACTTTCTCCTTTTTGGTCCTGAGTAATAATTCGAAGATAGTCCTGAATTATTGTCGGCTTGATTTGCGTCAGGTGCTTGATATTATTGGATTTACAGTGCTCCAGAAAGCTCTTAAGGTCCCTGCCGTAGGCCAGAATGGTATTCTCGGACAGACCGGCCTCGACCGTGAGATAATTAAGAAAGTTTTTGACCTCCTGCCCCAGCGGTAAGCCCAGCAATTTTTCGCCAACAGATTGTGTTTGTATCGAGGGCACTTCTTACTACTCAAAACTCGAAACCCGTGGCACCGGGCTCGAATGATAACTTTCTATTCGCCAAACCCAGTAGTCTGCATTATCATCATCGGCATTAGAACAGGCTATGCTTTAGCCGGTAATCCACAAGAAAAACAGGAATAAAAAATCGCAGGTCGAATGCTTTCTCATCCGAATTGGCGCTTGCATTCAATGTCTCAGTCAATAGAATTGTCTCACATGGACAATACCGAACTTAATCGTCGAGATTTTATGCAAAGGACGGCTATCGGCTCGCTTGGATTACCGGGTCTGGTCGGCTCAGTTTTTGGGGGCGCGAACGAATCGAAATTGCAGGGCCTGCCTCCGGTCAGGGCTATTACGCGCGGGCCGAAATTCCACTGGTTCAGTTACTATGACAAACTTCAGTTCGATCCGAACGGCCGGTATGTGCTCGGGATGGAGGTCGATTTCGAACATCGCAGCCCGAAAGCCGGGAACGTTATCAAAATCGGGATGGTCGATCTGAAAAACGCCGACCGATGGACCGAACTGGGCCAAAGCAGCGCCTGGTGCTGGCAGCAGGGCTGTATGCTCCAGTGGCGGCCGGGCTCAAAAGACGAGATTATATGGAACGACCGGCAGGACGACCGGTTCGTATGCCACATTCTTAACGTTCACAGCGGCAGCAAGCGAACGCTGCCGTACCCGATTTATACTGTCAGCCCCGATGGTCGGACCGCAGTAGCGCCGGATTTCCGTCGTGTTCAGGACATGCGGCCCGGCTACGGCTACGCCGGCCTGCCCGATCCGCACAAAGACACCGCGGCACCAAAGGATTCTGGTATCTTCCGGGTCGATCTTGATACGGGCGGCCGGGAATTGATAATATCCCTCGCCGACATAGCCAAATTCGGCCAGATCCCCGGCAATCCCAAAGATGCCAAGCACTACTTCAACCACCTGCTGTTTAATACGGATGGCTCTCGATTTATCTTCCTGCATCGCTGGCGGGCAACGGGCCTGCGAAGTTTCGGCACGAGAATGCTCACCGCCAAGTCCGACGGAACGGATATTCACATCGTCGATCCTCACGGCAAAACATCACATTTCATCTGGCGAGATCCGGGGCATATTTTAGCCTGGGCATGGCACCCTTCTGGCGGAAACGCATTCTATCTCTACGAGGACGGCACGGACAGGGTCGATATCGTCGGCAAAGGCATAATGACAAGAAACGGCCATTGCACCTACCTGCCGGGCAATAAGTGGATTCTCAACGACGCCTATCCGGACAAAGAGCGAAAGCAAAAAGTCTATCTTTACAACGTGGCAACGGGCAAAACGGTGACGCTGGGCCATTTTTATCTGCCGCCGGAGTATAAAGGTGAATGGCGCTGCGACACGCACCCGCGATTCAGTCCCGACGGCCGGAACATCGTGATAGATTCACCCCACGAAGGCATAGGCCGGCAGATGTACCTCATTGACATCAGTGCCATTGTCGGCTAAGGTTACAGAAAAATGCAGAAGAACAAAACAAAACAGGAATACAGGAGCACATATCACTTGTATAAGTATACACTTATGACCTTTGCTCTCATAGCGGCAGGTTGTGCGCAGCAGCCTCCGGCTCGGCCCGGGGTGAAGGTGCAGGACAACACTCTTTTTATCGAGCAGGGCCGGGGCATCGGCAAGGCCGATACGATGGATGTCGCAGAGGATGTGCTGGCCGAGATGCACTTTACTATAGAGAAAGCCGATATCGACAGCGGTGTGATAAGAACCAGGCCGCTGCCGGGGGCGCAGTTCTTCGAATTCTGGCGCAGCGACAACGTCGGGGGCGACAACAGCCTTACGGCAAACCTGCACACCATTCGAAGAACCGTGGAATTGAACGTAAGCAAACGTGAGAGAGAATTGTGCATCGGCTGCGATGTGTGGGTCCAGAGGTTATCGATACCCGAGCACCAGGTCAGCAGCAGTGCCCGGGCGTATAAAATGTTCTCACGAAGCAAACCATCGTTGCAGAGACTGGCATTAAATCCCGAGCAGGAGGAAGAGATGGCCTGGATCGACTTGGATAATGACACCCGGCTCGCAGCAGAGATTTTGAAGCGGATTGAAGCACGAATCGTACGGCGAACGAGCGATGCATTACAGATGACGGAGAACGAGACATGAGAGTGCTGGTTTGCGGCGGGGCAGGATATATCGGCAGCAATATGACAGCCATGTTGTCGACCGAGGGACATGAGCCGGTCGTCTTCGACAATCTGAGCAAGGGCCATAAATCGGCGATCGGGGATACCGAATTTGTCGAAGGCGATTTAGCCGATAGCCGGCTTCTCGTTAAAACGCTCGAAAAATACAGTATCGAAGCCGTCATGCACTTTGCGGCCTTCATCGAAGTCGGCGAATCGGTCCGGGAACCTCTCAAGTTTTACCACAACAATCTTTGCTGTACGCAGAATCTGCTCTCAGCGATGGAAACCGTCGGGGTACAGAAGTTTGTCTTCAGCAGCACCGCCGCCGTTTACGGTATCCCAAAAGACATGCCGATAACCGAAGACTCGCCGACCGAGCCGATAAATCCCTACGGCCAGACGAAGCTGGCGGTTGAAAGAATGTGCCACTACCAAAACCGGACCGGGAGGCTTGCGTATGTGTCGCTGAGATATTTCAATACCTGCGGCGCCGGTAATAACGCCACCATAGGCGAGGACCATCGGCCCGAATCCCACCTGATCCCACTGACCATCCAGGCGGCCATGGGAAAACGCGGCGATATCAAGATTTACGGAACCGATTACGATACGCCCGATGGAACCTGTATCCGTGACTACATTCATATCGACGACTTGTGCGGGGCGCATCTGCTGGCTCTAAACAAACTCCAAACCGATAGAGAGTTAATCTGCAACCTGGGCAACCAAAAAGGCCATTCGGTCAGAGAGGTAATTGAAACGGTCAAAAGTGTTTCGGGAAAGGACGTTAAGGTAACCGAAGTAAGCCGTCGCCCCGGCGACCCGCCAAGACTGACAGCCGATGCTACAAAGGCCAAAAACGAGCTCGGCTGGAAGATTGAAAAGCCGGACCTGGAAGAAATGGTCTCAACAGCATGGGAATGGCACAACAAACACTCCGACGGCTATCCGGATTGAAAGGAACGAGAAATGAGCGAAACATATGTTGGAATCGACGTGGGCGGAACGAATATAAAGATCGGGCTGTTTGACTCTGAACTCGAACTGATAAGTAAAACATCGGTCACGACCGACGCGGAAATGGGGCCGGAGATTGTCATCAAAAAGATGGCTCAGACCGTTGAAGAGCTGATTGCCGAGGCCGGCCTTTCTCTGCAGGACATTGTCGCGGTCGGTATAGGAACTCCCGGTCCGGCTAAATACAGCGAGGGAATCATCATACAGTCAACAAACATGCCAAAATTCAAAAACGTTCCCATCTGCCGGATGCTCAACGAAAAGCTCGGGGCTCCCGTTGTTTTCGATAACGACGCAAACGTTGCCTGCTGGGGCGAGTATACCGTCGGGGCCGGCAAGGGCGTCAAAGATATGGTCTTCTTTACACTCGGCACAGGAATCGGCGGTGGTATAGTCAGCGATGGCGAACTGGTGCATGGATGCGACGAAAACGCTGCCGAACTGGGACACATGATAATCTACCCTGACGGCAGGAGGTGCAATTGCGGCCAGAAGGGTTGCGTCGAAGCGTATGGCTCGGCCGATTCGACTGCAAGGCGGGCGACCGAGGCCATCGAGGCCGGAGCAGAATCCAGCCTTAAGAAAGTGCTCGACGAAAAGGGCAAAATAACCAGCAAGGACGTCTACACACATTTAGCCGCCGGGGACAAACTGGCCAAAGAAATCACCGATGGAACGGCAAAAGCTCTCGCAATTACGTGCATCAACATGTTGCATACAACTGAGCCGAAGCGAATAATTTTCACCGGGGGAATGATTGCCGCCGGAGATGTGCTGCTTAACCGGATACAGGATTTCTTTGACGAGTATATCTGGACCCTGAAAAAAGAGACGGTCGAGATATGCTTCGCCACCCTCGGAGAAGACACAGGCATTATCGGTGCCGCCGCCCTCGCACGGCACGCGAAACAGCAAGGCAAGTTAAAGTAAAGCACATGGTATGAATGTTCGCCCCCTCGCAAGCTCGTAAGTGTCATTGGCTATCGCGGCTTGTTCGTTCGTGGGAATGACGAAAACTTTAACTTGGCTGTCTTTGGTATTTATCTCGGCTTCTTTCGCGATCGCACTTTCGTTTGCAGTATAGTCAAGCCGTACTCCTATCTGGGTTGCAGCGTCGCATATCTGCTCACGCAGGAAAACGGCATTCTCCCCGATGCCGCCCGTGAAGACCACTGCATCGACCGTATCGAGAACGGCGGCATACGCACCAATGTACTTTTTGATGCGGTAGCAGAAAACATCGATCGCGAGCTTGGCGCGGGCGTGGCCTTTTGCCGCCAATTCTTCGAGGTTTCTGACATCATTCGAGACACCCGATATGCCGAGCAGGCCGCTTTTCGTGTTGCAAAGATTCTTCAAATCTTCCGCGCTGTAGCCTTTATCAGCCAGATAAAAGAGGATCGCCGGGTCAAGATCGCCCGACCGCGTTCCCATCGGCACGCCTTCCAGCGGTGTCAATCCCATCGAGGTGTCGATTGACCTGCCGTTTTTCACGGCGGTAATGGAGCAGCCGTTGCCGAGATGGCATGTAATGGCATTTATCTTGTATTTGCCCCTGCCCATGATAGCTGCGGCCCGCCGGGCGACGTACCTGTGCGAGATCCCGTGGAAGCCGTATCTTCGGATGCCGTACTTTTTATAAAGCTCATACGGAAGCGCATACATATAGGCCACTTTGGGAATCGTCGCATGAAAAGCCGTGTCGAAGCAGGCAACCTGCAACGCATTCGGGAGACTTCGCTGGGCCGCCCGGATGCCCGCAAGATTCGGGGGATTGTGCAGGGGAGCCAGGTCCGCGAATTTCTCGATCGAGGCAATAACCCGTTCGTTAATGATGATGGACCCGGTAAATTCTTCACCCCCGTGAACTACCCTGTGGCCGACGGCATTAATCCCGGATATATGCCGCAGAACTCCCACTTCTCCGTCGGCGAGCGTTTGAAGGATAAGCTCTATTGCATTTTCGACGTCTTCGACCTTTGTCGGCACTGTATAGGTTTTGCCGTTAAAAAAGTGGGAAAGTCTGGAGCTTTCTTCCCCGATTCTCTCGACAAGCCCTCTGGCCAGAACATCCCCCCGGGGCATCTGATATAAATGATACTTAACCGAGGAACTCCCTGCGTTGATTACGAGTACTTTCATTGCCGGCACTATCCTTTCAAAAACGGTCATTGCTCATGTCATACGACAGTTACATTCTTCAAAACCTGCCCCAAAGTGAGTATCACTGTCGCAACGATATCATCCACCGTTGCCCCTCTCGACAGGTCCGTTATGGGTTTTGCAAATCCCTGCAGGAACGGCCCGATGGCCTGGGCGCCGGCCATGTACTGAGTGAGCTTATAGGCGATGTTTCCCGAGTCGAGGTCGGGAAAAATGATGACATTGGCCTTTCCCGCAACGGCACTTTCATCTTTGACTTTCTTAGCGGCCACCCTTGGAACGATAGCCGAGTCAGCCTGAAATTCGCCGTCGATAGCCAGGCCGGGCTCTCGCTCTCTGGCTATTTTCAGGGCATGCCTGACTTTATTCACGCTCGCACCGGCAGCACTTCCCCTGGTGGAGAATGAAAGCAGGGCGACCCGGGGCTCCTGGCCCAGGAGTCTCCTTGCACTTACGGCAGAAGCAAGAGCAATGTCCGCCAATTGTTCGGCGCTCGGATCGACGTTGACTGCGCAGTCGGCATAAACAAAGGCCTTGTCATTTTCTCCGAGGAAGTTCGGAATCACCATCAGAAAGTAGCTGGACGGAGTCTGAATGCCCGGAACCAGGCCGACGGTCAAGACGCCCGCCTGAATCAGGATTGAGGTCGCGCTGGCGACTCCACCGACGGCGATGTCGGCATCGCCGCAGGCAACCATCATACCCCCGTAGAACAGCGGCTTTACGACGATACGCCTTGCCACGTTGACGGAGATTCCTTCCCTCCGGTCGCTGTATCTTTCCGCATAGAAGTCGAGCCTCTCGCTTTCTTTCGGATTGATGGTCTCGATACCTTCGAGATCGACGCCGGCTTTTTCTATCGCCGCAGCGAGCTGTTCGGGTTGCCCAAGTACAATCGGCCGGGCAATATCTTCATCCTTAAGTCTCCGCGCAGCATTAATGATTCGCTCGTCTCTGCCCTCCGGCAAAACAACAGAAAGATTTTTCCCCCTTGCTTTTTCCCTAAAGCCGGCTATAATATCCATAATTGCTACATCCTTGTATCGTAGAAATAAAAGCCCTGCTATTTACGGTTAATTTCCTAATCTAATTACGAGTTGAGAAGAATGCAAGAAAAAATCGAATTTGTACGTTTAGTCGGTAATGAACGGCGGATTGGCTCGAAGCTCGCCGAAGTGTCACGGCACTGGCAAGGTTCAAAAGAGTGCCACCTGATGATAAGCCCCCACGACGACGATGCGGTACTCGGGGCGGGCCTGCTCATTCAACTGGCCGAGCGGGAGAACGTCCCGGTTTATATACTAATCGTCACAGACGGCAGCATGGGCTATTGCAGTCTTGACGAGAAAGACAGTATCGCCGAGATCCGGCGGAACGAAAGTTACGAATGCTACCAGAGCCTGGGCGTGCCGAAGGAGAATATCATCTGGCTCGGCTTCCCGGATTGCCAGCTCAGCAATCACCGCGGCCGGCATGCGTCTAATCCGGACGATCCCGTGCAAATCAGTGGCTTTACCGGCTTGCAAAATGCCTTCACGCATCATCTGCGAAACATAAAGCCGACCCAGTGCTTTTTGCCGACCTGGAATGATTTGCATCCCGATCATCGTATTATTTACGATGAGTTCCTTATCAGCCTGTTCCACGCCGCGGGCAATATCTGGCCGGAGCTGGGCGAGCCTTTGAGCAATGTGCCTTATGTAAACACTTATGCGGTCTATTGCGACTTTGCCGAACCACCGACGCTTCGCATGCGCACGCCAATGTCGTACCTGGAAAACAAGCTCAAGGCGATAACAGCATTCCGTTCGCAAAAGCAGATTTCATCGCTGATTGAAAACGTCCGCCACTGCGGGCCCGAGGAATATATCCGCGCGATCGACTTTAAGCTGTACCATCCGGCAAGCTACCGCAACCTGTTCGAGGAACAAACCGGAATCAGAATGGTACGTTGAGCACAAAAGAAGCAATCACCGGGTAGTGGTCGGAAGGATATCGCCCATTAATATTGTCGTACAGAATCTCGGCTTCGAGAACGTTCGTCCCCGGCGGAACAAACACATAGTCGATTTTATTGCCCTTTCTGCCCCCCCTGAATCCGTGTGCGGTTCTGACATCCTTAACGTCCGGATGCAAAACGCGGAACGTATCGACCATGGGAACCGGCGTTTTTGCTTTGCTCCCGTCCGCGGCCTCGACCGCAATCTGACCTTTGAGATATGTTATCACCGGATTGTTCTCGCCGGCGTTAAAATCGCCCGTCACTACGAACGGCTCTTTATACCTTCGGTTCTTGATGCGTTCGGCCAGCAACACGGTACTTTTTTCCCTCGAAGGCTGCGAAACGTGATCCAGGTGGAGGTTGTAGATATAGAACGCTTTGCCCGTTTTGGTTTCGATTAGCCTGGCCCAGGAGCATATACGGACACAGGCGTTGCCCCATGTGTTCGAGCCGGCCACCTCGGGCGTATCGGAAAACCAGAACGTCCCCGACTCACCCACGCCGAAGCGATCCGTGCGATAGAGGATGGAGGAGTATTCGCCTTCGTTATTGCCGTCTTCGCGAGCTACGCCGATCTCGCCGTACACGGGCAGGTCTTCGCGGATCGAGTCCATCTGAAAACGCAACGCCTCCTGCAGGCCCACCACGTCGCTCGGGTGATTCCGAATAACATCGCAGACCATTTCTTTGCGGTTCTTCCAATGGTTCTCGCCGTCATTGGCCGATCCGTAGCGGATATTGAACGTCATAATCCGCAGCTCAAGATCGCCTGCTCCCGCGCCGGCTGCATCGCTGCTGCACAAACCAAAGAACATCCACAAACCCAGGAGAATTGCCAACGACAAGAACACATGCGTCATGATGAAAGGTCTTTTACGGTACATAGCTGACTCCTTGTAGTTTTGTAACATTACTTATAGATTTTTTCGCTTTTGCTGCTCCGAGAGCGCCTCGTTGAGCGCACCGGAGCGGAATCCCTGCAAATCAACGGTTACGAACTTAAAGCCGAGCGACTTTAACTTTTCGACGATCTGCGAACGGGCCGGCTCGGATGTTACCTTCTCGATATCCTTCGGGTTCACTTCTATCCGGGCAATCGTATTGTGATGGCGAACGCGAAATTCAACCAGCCCCAGCCCTCTGAGGAAATTCTCCGCCTCGTCAATCTGCTGTAGCCGCTGCTCGGTGACCTCCAGCCCGTAAACAATTCTCGAAGCCAGGCACGGCGAGGCGGGCTGCTCGGCTGTCGGCAAATTCATTTCTCTGCTCAAGGCCCGGATATCGTCCTTGGTAAGCTTAGCCTCGGCAAGCGGCGAGCGGATGCCGAAGGTCTTCATCGCACGGTTACCCGGCCGAAAATCGTCCAAATCATCGAAATTTGTGCCGAATATCACATTATCGAAACCTCGCTGCTGCGCTATATCCAGCAGAGTTTTGCACAGATGCGATTTGCAATGGAAGCAGCGGTCGGCCTTGTTGGCGGTGAAATTCGGGTCGTTCAGCTCATCGGCGTCGACCGTCTGAAACTCTACGCCAATGCTCCCGGCAAATTCAACCGCCTTATCAAACATATTACTCGGCTCGGAAGGTCCGACACTCATACAAGCCAGGACATTATCCGCCCCAAGCGTATCGACCACCGAATTGAGCAGGAACGTACTATCCACCCCACCCGAATAGGCAACGACCACTTTTCCCAGCTCCCTGAGGATCCGTTGCAGCGAATTATTCTTGTTTTTCAACTCCATAAAAAAACCTATCGATGAATTCGAATCCTAAATCTAAGTTTTACCAAAGCGATGCTCTACCATTGAGCGATAAAGGCCACACCGGCCGTTATCGTAGCAGCTACCAGCACTTTTGTAAAGTAGAAGAATTAGTAGATCAAGGACCCCATCATACCCCTCCATTTTATTGAAATAATGGAAATCGAAACGCAACAGAAGGAACATATTACTACGTACATTTCTACATCACAGGAAACGCTGTGTTTGTGATTCTGATATTGCTTTTTGAAGAATATCACTGAGAGCAAGTTTTTCCGAGCAGATCCTTAAGTACTTCATATCCAGTATCTGGGACTGAACTGCAAGAACTCCCAACACATCCGACCATTGTCGCTCAGACACACATCCGGCAGATTGATACCATTGCAGTTTCAACAGGATAATGTCCTCCGCCGAGACAATATCAAACAAGTGCCCGATTGATTCATCAAGCTTTACCTTTTTTCTACGAAGAAATACTTGTCTGTGAAAATCGTCATCTTTCTGAACAAAAATATCGATCTTGAAAGCGGATTTTAAGTGAATAATATTAAAAGAATCTCGATTTGAAATTGCCTGATACATGGCTTCTTTGCTTACATAGAAACTTTCTTTCAGCACGTTATAGAGCTGCTCGGCCTTATCACCCAAGGCGGTTACCATCATATCGGCATCCTGCGTGAATCGAACTTTGCCGTAGAGGGAACTCGCAATCGAGCCGCCGATCGCATAATCAATCTTCAAATCATCAAGAACGTCGGTCAGTTGCTTTAAGGCCAGATATTCCTCCGGCTCACTCATTATTTTTCCCCCGATAAACCTTTTCGTAAAGCTCATCGCCGAGGTGACGCCTGGCCCAAAGATGCCAAACCTGCTCCTCGGAGGCATCGGGATGACTCATGCGAATGCCGGTCATACTCAGCATTTTTCCCATCCGATAGGCGCTGAATACACGCCGTGCCTTTCGGGCTGTCGTCATATTCCGATACAATCGGCACAGCATTGCTTCAGCTTCTGCGGATGTGTCGCCTAAAGTCATATGAAAACTGAGAATAAATATCAATACAGCTTCAATAAAGCCGATGGTGGGAGTCGAACCCACAACCTCAGCTTTACGAAAGCTGTGCTCTACCATTGAGCTACATCGGCATATATACCGGTTATAATACCGATTGTCGTCTGGTTTGTAAAGAGCCTTAATCCGGCCAATTAACAGTTGCAACGAACAATACATCAATTGCTGCTGCTTTGTTTGCAACCTGAGGCTGCAAAATTGGCTTTGATTGGCTTTGTTTTTTGCCGCCCAAAACCGCTCAAAACCCAAAAAACTCCATAATGCCTTGCTATTACTACCCTTATATCACATTGCCCATATTAACATTGGCTTTGTTTTTTCAAATTCCATTTACGCCATACGCATCACGCAATGCGCAATACGAGCAAA
This sequence comes from Phycisphaerales bacterium, assembly GCA_003533825.1. Classification (GTDB taxonomy): domain Bacteria; phylum Planctomycetota; class Phycisphaerae; order Sedimentisphaerales; family Anaerobacaceae; genus JAFGPJ01. The sequence goes on along the minus strand of DQCG01000689.1, from coordinate 407 downwards.
TTGGCTTTGTTTTTTCAAATTCCATTTGCGCCATACGCATCACGCAATGCGCAATACGAGCAAATTGGCTTTGTTTTTTCAACTACGCAGCAAATTAAAATCACGAATTCACACGAATAAACACTTCTATCTTCAATCCTGATTTCTCCACAGGACACCTTACGGTGCTGATATTCTGATATCCTCCTTCCTGATCCCCTGGTTTCCTGATCTCCGCTTTTTTGTTTATTATTGACTATCTTTAAATCAAATCACGACATACGATATACTACATACGAAATACGAGTATGTTAGGTATTATACTAAATTATGTCCCAAAAATCAATCTTTTTCCGGGAAAATCTCCGTGACTTCTCACCGGACCGCCGTACTGCATTCAGGACAGTATGTAATGAGAATCATGGTAA
>DQCG01000054.1:8495-23248 GCA_003533825.1 Phycisphaerales bacterium | reverse complement strand
GATCGTAAATCGTGCCGGTCTGGCCGGGACTTACGAGCAGGGCACTGTTCGTATCGGCTTCATTGACGTCATCGAAGTTGGTGCCGAAGTAAACGTTATGGGTTGCAGCATAAATGCCCGGATTCCAGCTTAGTATCGTATCCCTATCGATAAAGGTCGATTCGTCGCTCGGGCTGGCATTACTAGCTAATTCTATGGCGGGATTATAATTCGGTATTTGTGACATCTCTGATGCATCAAGAACCCTGTCCCAGATCGCGAACAGGTCAATCTGCCCCTCAAGGTCCCCAAGTTCGCCTATGCCCCCTAAAGTGCTGTTACGGACCGAACCAAGACGAATGCCATAGTTCAGCGTCTGATCCCAATCTTCGCTCCAGTCAGCATCCCATTGACTTAGATTACTATCTCCATGGGCAACGGCACCTTCTGCATCTTCAAGGTGGTAAAACGTGAACAGATTCAGAGCCGCGTCATAGGTGACGATGACCAGATGAACGCTTCCATTGGCATATCCAATACCGGCCTGTCTGGATGTAATAAACGCGTTGTCCTGGAAGACTATGGCTTGGCCGTCATTACCCGTGAGCAGGGAAAAGTCGCTAGCTCCTGCAGCACTATCTGGGCCGATGGAAACCAACATGCTGCTTGTGCTGCTGCTGTAGGTACCCGTATTCTCGGAGGCGTAGGCAATGGCAATAGTAAAATCGCTCAGTGCATCAACCAGCGGATTCACCGCACCAAAGCCTGCAACAGTGCCGATGTCTGCGTAGTCTCCATCGCCATCGAGAAACAAGAGACCATCGGAAATATAGGCGTTTCCACGTAGGGTGGCATCGTGGCCATTACCACTTCCATTAATAAGATCATTAAAGCCATGCCAAACCAGCAAACCATCGACAAGATCAGCATTAGCCATATTACCACTTGTGCTGAGCGTCACGACAAGAAGAACCAGAAATGTCAGTTTCTTACACATCATAATCCTCCCTCAAATCTCATAAAAGAAACCCGATCGGGGATAATTGCTCAGTTTCTTGATTTACTTGATTTATAAAATCTCTATTTTCAATCGTTAAAACTCAAAAGGGGGATTCTGATAACGAGTACCAGAATCCCCACCCTTAAATTTAAACCTTCAAAAAGTAAAGCTTTTTACGGCCACACCGATTCAGTACCCAAGTTGGCTTCGACAATATCCTTGTCTGCCTGATCCACGATACCGTCGCCGTTCAGGTCTGCCGGATGCGTAGGAATACTATCCGGAAGTTCTGCCGCATCGTCATCTGTAAGGGTGAAACTGAAGATACGCAGATTGTCGATATTGCCGACGAAATTACCATCCGTTACATATTCAGGTTCCGACGCATCAGGTAATCCGAATGGATAATTGGGATTGACTGATGAACCAATTCGCACCGTATCTTCTACGATATCGGGGATGATCGGCAAATCTACATCAACTTCCCACGGCTCGCCGGCTTCACCGTCCAGGTAGACCAGGATGGTTTGATCCTCAGCCGAATAGGTAACGACTGCCGTATGCCATTCGCCGTCGAAGGACTCTGCTCCTGCTTCGGCCAGACCAATCCAGAAGTGGTCCAAAACAACAGCGCCTTCTTCAGCATTCTCGCCGTTGGCAGTGAATAACGCCAGGGCATGGTTGTCCCCGTTATCATCTCGAGCAGAACTGAACAGTGTTCCGGCTGCATCGGTCTGGAAATCCAGGGTCAGGGAGTAGTCCGATGTGCCATCGAAAGGATTGTCTGGGCCAAAAGGAATATCTACAAAGTTAGTGCCGTCCAATAACAGAACACCATCCTGTACAACAGGACCATCTATGCCCACACCATTGTAGCCATTACCGGAGGTGTCCGACAGGTCGCTGTCAAAGATATATTCCACAAGAGTGGGAGTACTCAGCCAGTTGTCTGCTATAATGTCCAGGTCTTCTTCATCGACGATGCAGTCGCCGTTGATATCTCCTTCTGGGCTTAAAGCTGCAATACAGCGACTCGGATACAGCCTGATGTTGTCAATGAACACGATACCGGAACTGCTGGCACCTTTAATGCCTATCGTCATGCTCGTGACACTATCGAGACTAACACCAGTGAAATCAGCCAGATCGATATTTGCTTCCTGCCAGGATTCATCTGTAAGATCAACGGTTATAGCTTGTTCGACGCCGTTGACATTAATATACATCTGGCCGCCAACGTTATTCTCACTACCATGGACATAAAGGGTTAAGGCCTTGACTTCAGATCGCGTCCAGTCCTGGGCTTCATCATAGGTCCGAGTAGCCTCGGATATTACTGCATCGCCCGTATTATCGTAGGTCAGAGGCATTGATTGTTCGCTATCATCGTGGGTGATATCCTTTTCCGTTTCACCAAAGTCGTAACCAACAAGCGAGCCATTGGTCGGTTCTGTAGCACCATCGGCCCAAGTGCCCCAGATGGCTATATCCGGATCATCAAGACCGTCCTCATAGCTTTCCATATCGTCTATAGTGAGGAAAGCATTCGTGATAAAGCTCCACACAGCACCGGCCAGCGCCGGATCGTCGGTCTCTTCGATACGCCAGAAGTATTCAGTGTCCAGTTCTAAACCTTCAGGCTCATAACTGGTTTCATCTGTAGTATCCACCAGAGGGAGATATTCCTCGTCTGTACCAAGGTAAACTTTGTGTGAAGTTGCTTCGCGTCCGGCACTCCATTCCAGCACCAGATCATCCAGTTCTACAAATTCCTCCGGTTCAGGCACAGGATCCATAGCACGTGTCGGTAAATAACGAATACGAACGCTACTGAGACCAAACTGATCATTAAAGCCGGACTGATTACTCTTAGCCGTGAGGCGCAACCCCGTGGCGAGCGTACCCTGAAGATCCAAGGTATCAGTTGCTGGGGTGTCCTCGCCCGGTGCCGGATTCAGATTAACCTTCATGAGTTCGATCCAGGTTATGTCTTCGGCTGTCAAATCATCGGTGGTATACTCTATGACAGTTTCCTTAAAGCCGAAGCCAAGGTCCGGTTCTATATCCTCATTGTAATTCCATATCTCCATTTCCGTGAGTTGGTAGGCCTTGTCAAATGGAAACACGATCCAGGCCATCCCATCCGGCTCGACATCACTGAGCCACATCGTCCAGAGCTCTGTGTTCTGTATGCCATCCTCAACGCCATCCCAGACAGTGGCATCAGCCCAGGTATCCTCGTTTGCCACACTGGAGGCGTGGATTTCCACTTCGTAATCTGCGTACTGGTACTGATCTTCCTCAGGATCCAAGACATAGGCATAGGGTTCGACTATAAAGCTCCAAGTAGTGCCCTTCCAGGGACTATTGGGATCTGCATCGTTGATTTCGTCAACTCTCCAAAAGTATTCCTGGCCCCAATCGAAAATTTCGGCCGGGACATAGGTAGCACTGATCTGGCCGGAGCTGACAAGCAGTGCACTATCAGTGCTGGCCTCGTTGACGTCATCGAAGTCGGTGCCAAAGTAAACATTGTGTGTTACAGCATATGCCCCAGAACTCCAGCTCAGTTCCTGCTCCCGATTCACAAAGTCATCGCCGTCACCCGGATCCGGACTATCGGCCTTTCCTGATGGGGGACCGACACCGAAATCAATCACTTCCGGCATCTCTTCAACATCAAGAACCCTGTTCCACATCGCGAAATAGTTAATTTGGCATTCGATCCAACCTTCCCAATCTACTTCCTCTGCAGCAACCAATTCGTTTCGGAAGTAACCGAGGCGACAACCATAGTCCAAATCCGGATTCCATGCCTCCGAATAATCGAATCCTCCGCTTTCGCCATAAAGGGTTACTTCACCATCCTCTACGGCGTAAAATTCGTACAGACCCTCTTCAGCCACATAGGTTATGATGGCTAAATGAACGCTTCCATCGATCCAATCATCGCCAGTATCTCCACCAGCAGCATCTACCCACCAGTGGTCAAGCTCTGGACCACCCGCCCTTGAGAACACACTTAAATCACCAGTCCCTGAACCTGCTTCGGGACCGATGGATACCAATGCACCCCACTCACCGTCGTACTCAGTTGCATAGGCAATAGCCAGGGTGAAATCGGCCGGCTCGCCCTGATTGTTGACCAGTGGATTAATCGCAGCGAAGTCTTCGAGACTGCCGACGTCCGCCCAGTCACCGTCGCCATCGAGCCATAGCATACCGTCTGCGATCTCGGCGTCTCCTTCGAGGATGAGGTCGAGGCCGTTGCCGCTACCATCGACAAGGTCCTCGAAGTCATGCAGGACCACAAGCCCATCGCTGAGATTCGCATTTGCCGTATTGCCTGCCAAACACAGCGCAATACAAAGAACCATTAGGAAATTCAGCTTTTTACACATAATGCTCCTCCTTTCAGAAATAAACTACAACTATGATTTTGTTAGGCTATGTTCGATAATCTGACTTATCGAGTTTTTTCAGAAGTATTAAAACCGTCAGAACAATATTTTATATACATAGCAAATGTAACCCTGAGTTTTTATCCTCCATGCAAAAAAAAGCCCATTCTTAGCTGTTAATTGAGGTGCGAATTACCCGTTGCTCGGCAAGTAGTCCATTAACACTCTTTCCTCCGAAAAAACCGTGTTAATCTGAGGGTTAAAATCAATATAACACCTCATTTTCTTTTGTACAAGATAACTACCTTCATGTCAAGATCAATTTGGCCAAGATTGTTTAGATTTACTCATTTTTTTAACTAATTCTAAGGATTTTAACATTAAAAGTTGACCATAAGAGCCTTGCTATCTATGTAGCCAGGAACTTAGTGCCTTGAATGTTGTTGGATTATTGTTTTATTTGATTGTGGTTAGAAGCTAACAACCATGGTTCAATCATTGGATTGTATATGATCCGGCATTATTTTCATAAGACCGAAGTTGTTCTCCCCCATTACACCTGCGGTATCCGAATCGGTAAAAATGATATATCCGCCGTCGCTTGTCAGGTTAATGTACTCCCCGGCATTATTTCCCTCAAGACTTCCATAAAGACCTTCCCACATTAAGTTGCCATTGGTATCGGTCTTAACGGCATAAGCCCACCAGAGATCTGAGCGGCCTTTAGGATGACCGGCTTCGGAATACCTGTACTCATCTCCGGTCCCCCCAGCAACGATATAGCCGCCATCGGGAGTTTGTTTGACACCGTAGCTTTCATCGTGAATGTATTTGGCATTATAACCTCTAGGCTGGCCGAAGGTCTTGTACCACTGCTCTTTTTTATCACTGTCAACCTTTAACAACAAAAAGTCCCAGTTGACAGTTCCATAAGAAGGTGACCGTGAATGCCCGCCAAAAATATAACCACCGTCATTCGTTACAGCAAAATCAAAAACCTGATCGTCGCCGTCGCCGCCATAACTTTTGCTGAATGTCTCGTTACCTTTGTTGTCTGTCAATATCAAGCATACGTCCTGATGGTCTTTTCCGTTTTCATTGATCCATACGTTTGCTGCAATGGCATATCCTACAGCAACTTCTTCAACCCTCATTCCATGAGGTGCAGAAGATAGTGTCTTTTCCCACTGCATGTTTCCATCTGCATCTGTTTTCAGGATGGAGCCTTGGCCGTCATCGCAGATGAATTGATAACCTCTTTCTCCGCTGCCAATGTATCCGGTTGCAACGATTCCTCCACTACCGGTTATATCAATGCCCCGGATTGAACCATTTCCGTTTGCTGGATAGCTCTTTTTCCATACGATCTTGCCCTTAGAATCTAGCTTCACCAAAGCCCTCCGCTGGCCGCCATGGTCATACAATGCTCCTGCAACGAGAAAACCATTTGAAACTTCAGTAACGAAATTGCCATGGTCGGTTTGCCCGCTGGTACCAATAATTTTCTGCCACTGCAGATTGCCTTGTGCATCTGTTTTTACAACCAGCATATCAGAAAAATCTCTTCTGCTTTCTGATGTCTGTCCCGTCATGATATAACCGCCGTCGCTGGTTTGCATGCCATAATGCACATGATCTCCGTTGTCTGTTCCATGCCCTTTATTCCACTGCATGGCAGGCGCAGAAGGAATAAGATCACGCAATCGGCCATTGTAAATAACCAAGCGGATGTTACAATCTTTCGCATCGAAGTGATTTCGCGGGCCATAGTATATCATATACAAATCATCAGCGACATTTAGAATCTCTGCATCGTGTCCTTCGAGAAGCTTTTTGTTTCTGGCCTGCCAGTGAATTCCATCGGTCGAAGTTGCATAACGTGTGAAGCTGTCCGGGCAATGAGGCCGCTCAAAGTCAGCATAGAACATATGCCAGCCATCTTGGTCCTTGAGAACGTGGGTAAACTTATACATCTCGGGATACTTTTCTCCACTTATTTTAATATTTATAGCTTTATCGAAATCAAAACCGGTTTCGGTTGTAGAGGTGACACAAAAAAGCCCCATCGGTTCGTGGCGTCTATCCCAATAGTACATATAGTACATTCCGCTATCCTGCTCGTGAACTATATGACAGTCTTCTACGTGGCCGATATCGCTGAGCTTTCCTTTCTTCTCGAAATTGGTGCCGTCTTTCGATACGGCATAGGCCCAGTCACACGGTTCATCGCCCCCGCCCCCGCCATACCACATCTTATAAAAACCGTCTTCGTAGATAACAAAGGGATCCCATGTTCCTGTCCTGTCCCATTCGCCCTCTGCACCACGAGGCAGGACTGGATTCTGCGGATCTTTTGTCCATTGGATACCGTCTTTTGATGTCGCATGTCCGATCTGCAGCGATTCGTACTCCTCCGCGTCCCATTCTTTCTTGCTGCGCACCCCCCAAGCCTCGTAATACATGTGAAAAACGTCGCCCACCTTCAGCACGGACATCGAACCCAAGGCCCCTGCGTCCCACTGGCCTTTATCGCCCGGTTTTATGACGGGATTAGAATGGTAAACCTTGAATCCGGTCTTATATTTTTTCTCAGACAGGACTTTGTTCTCAATGCATGAGATGAATAGAAATATGAAAAGCGATAGCAAAAGAGCTAATTTATATTTCATCGTTTTGGCTCTATTTCCAAATTGATTTCAGTTCGCGTATTTTAAGGGAACTGATTTTAATGTTGCCGGCTTTTGTGAAGACTTCAAGTGTTCGTTCGTCTGATTCTGGAATTGCACGAATCGGCATGTATATCCTGCCGTCGTTCGCAAAAATTTCAATCGAAACTCGATCAACCAGGATGCGCAGCCGGATTTTCCCGTCGATTGGTTTGAGCTTTGCTACCGAATCTTCACAGGACAATTGATTTTTTTCGACGTTATATTTAACCGAAAAATCGTTGATAAAGAAACCAAACTCATCAGGGATGCCGGTCTCAAACTCAGCATCAATATCGAAAAGCTCACCCTTGACACCGGATATAATGTTTTGCCCTGGCTTTAGTTTTATACCAGTCCATACGTATTCTTTTACATAGATGCTCTCGATCTCCTTCACAGGGTAGGCAAACATTCGGAGCCCTTCGTCGGTGGTGTGCAGCGTAAGTTCGACAGGGAAAAGGAGCTGCTGGTTAAACGGCATGCCCTCCATGGGGATTACTCCCCATGCCATTTGAACCCGGCGACCTTTGGGAACATTGCTGAAGGTTTGGGATGCGTAGAAGCAGTCGCCGTGGTTGTATTTCGTTATTCCGGTTTCGGGCTTGAATTCTTTGCCGTCGAAATCACCGACATAGTACGCACCGGAACCGCCGTAGATAATCCATTTCTTATTATGCTTATCGCCATCCACGGCCAATTGGAATAACTCGGGGCAATCAATGAGATAGGGTGTCTCGAATTCGCTCTGCTTTTCCCAACTCTTGAGGTCATCAGAGGTAAAGAAAGCCATGGCACGCTCATGAAAATGTAATACCATAATCCATTTGCCGGTCGGTTCATGCCAGATGACCTTGGGATCGCGGTTAATATACTCGATATTAGGCAGGACCGGATTGCCCTTGTATGGAGTGAATGTTCTGCCCCGGTTGTTACTATAGGCTATCGACTGGCTGAATTTTTTGTCCACGGACCAGGGGCTTCTACCGCCGGCGGATGTATAAAACGCTACTATCGGCTTCTCTTTGCCCTTCTGGAAACCGGCACTGTTGTCCTTATCCAGCACTGCCGAACCTGAATAGATCGTGCCCAGGTGGTCCGGATGGATTGCACCGGCCAGTTCCTTCCAATGAACCAAATCTGTACTGACTGCATGGCCCCACGTCTTGTTGTAGTCGTTTCGGCTGTGGTCCCAGCCATAGGGATTGTGCTGATAGTAAAGGTGAAACTCACCATCATAATAGATTAGTCCGTTGGTATCGCTGATCCATCCCCGTTTAGGCGAGTAGTGGAACTGTGGCCTCAGCACCTCGCGGTACAGACCGTCCGCATCGCGGATGCCGTCTTCGACTGAAATCCGAGCGAGGACGTGCGCATTACCAAGTGGATGTTGCCGCGTGCGCATGAGCAATTCTTTGCCCAGCCAGGGATTAAGATCCGTGACCACCCAGTAATCGATATCATTACCCGTTGCCAGTTCAACGTCCATAGCGCGAATCTGTTTGCCATCCACAACAAGCTCGATGTAGTGCCTGGCTGCTCCAGTCTTCAGAGGGAAGTTCAGCACCGGTTTTGTAACAGCAATAGTACGTTCAAGCAGCGGCCGCTTAGCGGGGACGTTGCTTTGAATAATATGGTCGACGAAAATGAAAGCCGGCCTTCTGAAATCTTTGTCAACAATACGAATCCGGGCTTTCTTACCTTTGAGTTCAGCAACGTCCCATGATTCCCAGAACATCGCATGATAGCGACATGGAGTTGTTGTTCGGACTACATCGCCGTCCACAAGAAGTTCAATCCCTATTTTCTGCGGGGGGCCATTGATTTCGATAGCCCCCACCAACAGATATATCGCATTGCGTTCAATAATGAAGACCGGTGAAGTAAGCGTACCCACACCTGATCCGTTTATGCTTGCCGCAATCCTGCTGCCCAGCACACCAACCATGTCCTCTTCTGTGGGACTTTCTCCAAAGGCATCTCCCTCGGTTGTCCAATTCCCATACGAGTCGGTTTCAAAATCCTCTATAAGAACAATGCCGTCGGAAGTCCTGCCGGCAAGATGTATGCAGCCTGACAATATAAAAATGAGCAGACACAATGAACTTATTGTAGTTATAGTTTTTGCCATCTTTATATTTTGCTTATTATTTCCAGATAGATTTAAGCTCGTAGATTTCGAGACTGTTTAGCTTGGTTTTTCCTCCTTCGGAAAAAACTTTGATTGCCGGATCCCTGTCTACGAGATAAGCACCCATCGGGAAATAATAACGGCCGTTGTTCGGGAACACCTCGACCATGGACCTGTCAACGAGTATCTCGATACTTATTTTTCCATCTACAGGCTTAAGAGGTTCACTGTGCGGTTCATGGAATCTCTCGGGGCCGATATCACTTTCAGGGCCTGTACAGATAATGCAATTATCTTCTGCATCATAGGTTATGTTGTATTCGCGAACGATAATTCCGAAGGAATCGGCGTTGCCTACATCGAATTCCGCTCTTATATGGAAAAGTTCGCCGTTGATGCCGGAAAGTGTTTCAGTTCCATCGATTATCTCGTCAGAATAGGAATGTTTTTCCTTGTGCAGTTTTTCAACTTCTTTTACCGGTACGGCAAACATTCTAATGCCATCTTTGGTTGTTCGTAAGCTAAGTACGAGCGGGAAACTTATCATCTGGTTCCAGGGCATCTCCGGCATAGGAACCTGCCCCCAGCCCATCATGATGCGCCTGTCGTCTTCTTCCGGAATATCGCTGAAAGTCTGCGAGGCATAGAAGGCGTTTCCGTGGTCGAATGTGATGCTTTCGGTTTCGGGTTTGAATTCTTTGCCGTCGAAGGAGCCGATGAAGTAATCGGCAGCAGCTCCGTACAACACCCATTTTTTATTATTTTCGTCACCATCGACTGACAATTCGAAAAGTTCGGGACATTCGTGAAAGCTTTTAATCCTGCTGGTCTTGGTCCAATTTTTCAGGTCGGTAGAGGTAAAGAAATCCATATCGCTTTCTTCAACGTACAAGACCATGACCCATTTCTTTGTCGGCTCATACCAGATGACCTTGGGATCTCGATTACCTCCTCTTATGTGGCCGATTATAGGATTGCCCTGGTATTTCGTAAAAGTTCTGCCCCTGTCATTACTGTATGCGATGGATTGCGTAAAGGGCTGGCCTTTGGACCATGGATTTGTTCCGCCCGCCGATGTATAGAAACATACAATCGGTTTTTCATCGCCTGTCTGGAAACCTGAAGTGTTTTTATGGTCAACAACGGCCCCTCCTGAGAATATTGTGCCAAGCTCGTCAGGGTGGATTGCATCGCCAAGCTCTGTCCAGTGAATCAAATCCGTACTGACGGCATGTCCCCATGTCATATTACCCCAGGGCCAGCCAAATGGATTGTGCTGATAGAACATGTGGTATTCACCGTCATAATAAGCCAGTCCGTTTGTGTCATTGTTCCAGCCACGTTTTGAAGTGAAGTGGAACTGGGGACGCAACTTCTCTTTATAAAGGTTTTCCTGGCCGGGAAACTTATCGGCCTGAAAAACCTTATCGAAACCTTTAGTGCTTTGCGGATCGTATTTATTGATATGCAGGTTTGCTTTTTTTCCTTTAAATTCGCCAATCTCAAGATAGACCCAGTAATCCGGATCATCATGAGCAAGCCTGACACTAAACTCGCGCAGCTTTTTGCCGTCTGTTATCAAACTTACCAACCGTTCTTTTGCTGTTCTTTTAACCGGAAAATTGAGATATTTATTTCGTAAAGTAAACCGGCGAGTCTTTGGCTGTGCTCCTCTGCCCGCGTTACTCTGGTAGATATGGTCTATGAGGATATGTCCCCAGCCTCCTCGATCTCTATCGACAATTCGGATTTTCGCATTTCTTCCGATGAACTCGGAGACATCCCAATTTTCCCATTCCAGGGCTTCACTTTCCCTGCCTGAAGCAGCAAGTTTTACCTGATTGTCCACCAGCAGTTCGATACGAATACGTCTGGAATCCCCACCGCCAACGAGGAAATTGATGAATTTTCGCTCTATTTTAAATTCGGGCGAGGTTAGAACACCGGTTGTTTCGTCGCCATTGAGGTAAGTATTAACCAGGCCCTTTCCTAAAAAACCGCTTACATCTCGCTGGTTTTCCAATGTCCCTTCGGCGGGTTTTTGCCCAAATGCATCGCCTTCGACCTGCCAGGTGCTGTAGCTATCTCCTTCAAAATCAGCAATAAGTATTTCAGCATTACCCGCGCAGCCTGCAAGAAATAAAGATAGAATTGAAATCGATAAAATCATAATTTTTGTCATATCTATGCCCTTAATTTTTTAAACTATCATTTCGCAGTTATTTTCCACTGCCCTCCCTGTCGTTTGAGAACTTTACTTTTTACGGGGTGCAAACGTTATTTCAACAGGTTTGGTGGATTCATATCGTATCCACACAACCAAATCACTGCTATCCAGATTATTGATACATCCGTAACGGAAATCCTTCCCCGGGGATATCTCTTTACCGTTAATTTTCAATGACAAATTGTTCTTTCCCCAGTCTCGAATTACAAACGCGGGATTGATTACCGGCGATTCTTTGGAAGCAACAATATTAAACTCGATATTATTCGATTCATTCTCGACGGACAAAATGTAGGCCCTCTGTGCCTGATCGTAATGGGCTTTCAAATTTGCTGATTTTTTAATCTTAGGGGGATTGTACCAGCTTCTGGCAAGGGGCAGCAATTCCTCAGCCGCTTTATCAGTCATACCGGTTAGCATCAGCTTGGTCATAGAGCGGTCCGTCATATCGTAGGCTTCCCAGAACCAATGTGATAATGAGGAATGGGAAGGCCTATCGGCAAACATGGCCCACCTGCCATCTGTCGGTTTCTGTGCAACAGGCCAGTGATTCCACCAGGGAAATACGCTGATATTCCTTCTAATTTCACCTGAGTAAACATCAATAGACGGATCGTCCTGCGGCCTTAAGATGGAAAAAGGTTTATATTTGGATTTCATATTCACAAGCTGAATATTGGGATTTTTTGGCAGGGGCGGAAGATGGGGCGGCGTTTTATGCTCCCATGAATAGGTGTGAAACTCCCCTTTGTCATTGCCCAAAGTCAACGCCGCATATTCCAAGAGATCCGCAGGCGCCTGCCCCGGTCCCGGCACAACCATACTTTCCTGCCATTCATGCTCGGCACGGGGAGCATTGCTCAGCAGTACATCCTCCCTGACAGCAACCATATCCGGATAAATATAGTAGGTCTCATTGGTCCAGTCACCCCGATCTGTAGCAGGATCAAAAAAAGCGAATTGATACCAGTTGTCCACCAGGGCGTATCGCCATTGAACCACAATCCGGGCGTCGTTACTTTCCAAGACCTTGACAAGGGCGTGCCTTGCCTGCTTGTCCGACATAGGTTCGCAACTGCCGTGTTCATTCCAGCCTTCGTTAAATCCATTGTTGAACCAGTACCCTTTTTCCGTCACGAGATGTGCCTGATAATTAGCACCTTTCCAGAAAACAAATTCACAGGGGTATTCATCAAACCGGACGACAACGTCACATCCTTTGTCCACGTGCCAAAGGGCGTCATAGGCTTCATAATATCTCAGATTGGTATTGATGGCAGCAAAAACACCAATTTTCAACGGCCCTGTAGGCATTTTTCGTTCGGGAAGGTCGGGAGCGGTATTTGTTTTAATGGCTGAATAGGATTTTTTTACCGCCTTGGCTGACAATTCCGTATCGTAAATTTTAAGCTCATCTATAAGGCCGTCATAAAACATATCGAATGGCTTAGTCCCGTAAGGCCTGATGGTTCCATAAGGTCTTTGCTTAGCCCTGCTCTTTCCGATAAGAATATTTACCCATTCCTGCGAAGGTGTAAATTCATGATTTGGTTTTTTTAAGCCGACTAATGTGCCGTTCACATATATTTTCATCCCATTTTCTGAAGAATATGTACATGCGATTTGAGTCCATCTGTAAAGTGGAATCGTTTTGGTACCAACCACTTCCTCATCCCTACCATCGGTCGCAATTCGAAGTATCAGCCTGCCAAGTGCATCCAATCCGAAAAAGTATCCATTGAAATAACCTTCTGCCGGATCTCTTTGATTATCAACGATTGGGCAAACATTATTCGGATATGCGCCCAAAGCAATCCAGGCTTCTACACTAAAATCACCGCTAACTCGCGGCACATCATCATCGTTTACTTCGATGAAAGAAGTATTTCCATCCAAAAGGACGGCACCGCCACTGACTCCCTTTACCTGTTTGAAAAACTTGCCGTTGAGGTCACTTTCGACATTATTGATGCTGTTTTTCACAAAACCGAAGACTTCTTTCGGCAAAAAGGTTTCGCCTCTCTCCATTTCAAGCTCTCTGCGTTCAACGCGAATGTCATCGAATTTCCACCAGCCTGCCAGTCCTTCTTCAGCGGCCATTAACGGGCGGGCGATAGATATAAGCAAAGCAAAAATGACTAAGCGACTCACTAACCTTTGCATGATTCACTCCTTAGTTTAGTAATAATTACATTGTTTATCTTTCTCAATTAATCTTCGGATGATGGTAGCGTTCGATCTTGAAAACGAAAGCATGTTTACAAGGCTTTTTATCAGGAATTTCGATAACGAGCCCCTTGCGTGTCAGTTTCCAATCGAGTTTCTTGCCGTCGCCCAGCATGCTGATACGCTTGATTTCCTGCGGATAGAAGCCCGGATATCCAGGAGCTTCATCTTCAATGATTTTGAAATTCTCACCGTCATATATTCCCTCGATTTCAAAAGCAGCAACCGTTATGAATACTTCTCGCCCTTCCTGTTCGTACTCACCATCGGTACCGTCGCCGGCCTCTCCGCCGGATACAGTAAGTTTACCGTCTTCTTTGAATACCCACTTATACTCTGCATCATCATCCTCTATGGTAAATGTCTTGCCCGCAATTGAAGGTATGTCTTCATCCTCATCATGACCTTCTTGTTCTTCTTCATCCTCTTCGTCCTCATCCTCCTCACCCGCGCCGCGCAGAGTAGTGATTATGGCTTCTTCACCGGGCCAGGCGAGAAACGTGACATAAAGCACATCACCTTTGACCGTGAAACGAATGTCCTTGTTAGTATAAACGGTGTCAGCTTCGTTGAAACCGATATCGGTAGCTTCGCCGAGATTTGTCGGTCCCTCACCAGCGATAAACCACGGGCTGGTGCCATAGATGGCCTCGCCGTTGACATCAAGCCATGTGCCCATCTCGAGCAGCAGGTCGCGCGCGCCGTCCGGGATTGTTCCGTCGGGCTTGGGCCCGACATTTAGCAGGAGGTAACCGTTCTTGCTGACTCGGTCAACCAGGTTGTCGATCAGCCTGTTGGGAGTCTTGAACGTAAGGTCATTGGCATAGCCCCACGCACCGCGGTCATCTACGGTCGAGTCGGTGATCCACTCGTGGTAAGTTATCTTGGGCTCCTGGCCAAGTTCCAAATCTCGAACACCTGAGCCGGGCACAAGGTCGTTGCCCTTGTAAGTAACGACTACTTCTTTACCGTTGGCCTGGGCGTGATTGTAGTAATAGGCAAGGAAGTCTTTAACGTAACCCTCGGCGATAGAATCCAGGGCAAAATCAAACCAGATGAAATCGGGGCTGTAATTATCGATGAC
>DQCG01000054.1:0-8331 GCA_003533825.1 Phycisphaerales bacterium | reverse complement strand
CGCTTCGGCCCCATCTTTGCCGCGTTCCAATCGGAGTACTTGGTGTCCCACATAGCAAAACCGTCATGGTGTTCGGCAACCGGGCCGGCAAACTTGGCTCCGGATTTCCTGAACAACTCGGCCCACTCATCTGCGTCGAACTTCTCGGCCGTGAACTTCGGGATTAGATCCTTATATCCGAATTGGGGCGTCAACTTTCCAAAAGTTTTTTCGAAATGTTGGCGTGCCTCGCCATCCTCCATATAAAGAGCGAATGAATACCACGTGGTGTTTTCACCATAAGCGTGTACTGCATAAGGCCCCCAATGGGTGTATATTCCGAACTTGCCGTCCCGCAACCATTTCGGGACTTCCTTGTACTCACGCAGCGATTCCCACGTCGGCTCATATTTTATTGCCTGGTGTTGACCTAACTGCTCCTGCTGGCACCCAAAAAGTAACAAACCAACCGACAATAATAAAATTAATCTCAGCATTTTCATAACATTGTCTCCCTTCAATTTGCTATAAACCTTTGATTTATATGTTTCGGCCTGACACTTTCAAAGTATCAGAACGCCAACTCCTTTGGAAATCTCTTAGTTTCTCGCCGGCCATTTCTTTTAGTCATTTCGATAAACCAGTTCCATCCCCGCCCACGAATCGTAGCCTTTAAGAGGGATCTGCATCGGATCACAAATCGCGAGCCATTCCTTGTTGCGCGGCTCGGCATCCAGCTTAGCCATATCGGCTTCGAAGTTCTTGCCGGTATATTCGTAGTAGCCAAACTCATAGTACTTGCCGTCAATCTCATGGAGATAGATTGAGAAATTGCGCATATGATACTTGTTGAGAAGATCTCGAACGCCGGGATTCGAATCAGCGTGCAACTTTTTGTATTCCGCAATCTTTTCCGGCTTGATTCCAACCACCATTCCGACACGCTTTACTTTCGCCCGCTGACAACCGGCCATAACTACAATCAGTGTTACAAACAAAGCTGTCATACCGATTCTTTTTAATCCGTTCATTTTGTCTCCTTTGGATGAAATTTCCCATTTTAACGCTTAACAAAAATAATTTTCTGAAGTTCGATTTCAACAATCTTACAGACTATAACTTCAACAATCAAGAATCCAATTTTTTCAATGGATTACAATACTTATGTGCAATTGCTCACATCTCAATCCCACAAGGGACACCTGGCAAGCCTCCCAGGTTAAGACCAATGACCTTCCATACGTGAACGCCGGATTTATAAAGCACGCCCGACATGCGGATGGAGAACTTCGTTGTCACGTGCCAACTCATCCCGAGCGTACCACACCTCAGATCAGGTTCTTAGGCTTTGTGACTCAATTTATTCATTGCGGTCTGTGCTTTTATCGTCAATTTTCGCCTATACGTAGCGATATGTGGACAGGTTCTTTTGACTCAAGTTTTAGCCAGACAATAAGATTTGTGCCTGAATCGGTTGCTTCATATCCAATATGGAATTTCTCGCTCGGCTCGATTCGTTCTTCATCAATCTCCAACTGAACAGGGGCTTTGCCCCAGCCCCTCACTAAAAAAACGGGATTCACGATCGTTGAGACTACCCCGTAGTAATCAGGATCGGCGATCAGCTCAAATTCCAGTTCCTTTTGATCCTGTTTCCAATCCAGGACATAAGCCTTCTGTGCCGGATCGTAGTACTGAATCCTGTAGCTTGGATGCTCCCTCTGCATAGTAACCTTCGGGGGCACGATCCAGGACCAGGCGAGCGTAACAAGTTCCTTCCTGGGATCTTCGGAGTCAATCATTCCGGACAAATAGACCTGCTCAATGGTTTTCTCGGTCTTACGGTAGTGTGCATAGTTCACCATATGCCCGAACGGCACGGTGTATCTCGTACGAGGCGGATCTCCCCACACTTGAAAGCCATTGATAGATGGGTCATCGGGTTTGTATGGCTGAGTCCTGATGCCATATGGCATTGCAATCGTGAACGGCTTGTAACGTGACTTCAGATTCACAACAAGAATGTTTGCACCGCTGAACTGCCCAAAATCACGCGGATATGGTGTGAAAGAGAATGTCCTGGCCTTTCCTTCGGCAATAATATCTTCTGAGTACTCGCCGACCGTCTTGATTAGCGTTATGGCATCATTCTCAATGTCCGCTGTCGGCGTACGGCCCTTCTTGCCTAAGACCATTGCCTCCATGAACTCATGTATGACGCGAGGGGGTTCGCGATCGAAACCAAACGGTAGGCTGCAAGAGGCAAGGCCCGTATAAATCTTAACATGTCTGGTGTGTACACCGTCCGGATAGATGTAGTACCATTCATCAACCCAATCTCCCTCGCCATGTGGAGAACCACTGGGTATGTCCTTGTGTGCAATGCGTTTCTCCTCATCTGCAACGAGGGCCCCACGGACGCGGACGACAATACGTGCATCATTCTGGCTCTCAATCCACATGCGACAGTACTTGTTGAAATCATCAAAGGCAGTTTCAAAAGAAGCCATTGGGTTATCTGGGCTTTGTATCGGGTCATATGTTTCCGCAAACCCGTTGCAGTACTGGATGTCATTCTCCGTTACCATGCATGGGTAAGCCGGAGCATTGAAACGTATCGATGTCGGCAACAGATCAAATTGGACTTCGACCACGCCCTGCTGATGTGGTTTCATTTTGACAGGGGAAGATGGTCCTTTTGCATAGAATCGCACTCCGGCTTTTGCCGTGATGCATACAGCCAAAGAAGCAAGTAATGTCGCCAATATCGTCTGGTATATCTTCATCATATTCCTTCCTGTTGAACATTGATTTTACAGCAAATATGCTTTATAACGTTTTGTACAATTATCACAGGTTAAGTTGTTCATATAGGTCTGGTATAATACTGCTCTCTGCATTGATTCAACTTAAGGATCAATCTTTCAACGATATCCGGGTGTTCATCCCACAGATTATTCTGTTCTATCGGATCGTCGGCAAGATTGTATAACTGGCCCGGGGCGCCGGGTGTCGGACCGTTATCGTAACCGGCTCCCCTGCATTCTTCAATAAGTTTGAAGTCACCCTGCCGAATGGAAAAGACGCCCCCGCCGGAATGATGGATAATGGTCTCACGAACGGGTTTATCATATTTTTCTCCCGTAAGGGCCGGCAGGAAATTGAAACTATCTTCTCCAGCGTTATCGGGAAGCTTATCACCGACAATGGCGGCACTTGTTGCCATCAGATCCGTTAATCCTATGATTTCATTTGAAGTAGATTGAGGTTTGATTTGTTTCGGCCATTTGGCGATAAACGGAACTCGATGTCCACCTTCCCAGATGCCTCCCTTATAGCCTCTCAGCTTCCCTGCCGATTCATGCTCGTTTATGCCCTTGCGAGGCCCATTGTCACTTGTGAAAATTACCAGAGTGTTATCTTCAATTTTTAATTCGCTTAATTTCGTGCTGATTTGTCCCACAATTTCATCTGCCATTAACACTTGATCGCCCCGGGGGCCTGCACCACTTTTTCCCTTGAAATCTTCATGGGGCAGCCAGGGTATGTGGGGTACTGATAAAGGCAGATAAACGAAAAACGGCACTTTCTGTTTAGTTGCTTTCTCAATGAACGCTAAGGTCTTATTCATAAATTCAAAGTCTGCATCCTCATGTTGCCATCCGGGGGCCATTCTCAGCTTCCTGTTTTCCCTCGCAAAATCATGTGGAAGTATTTCGTCAGGAATACCCATGGTACTGTGATTTTCAATAAAGCACAGCGGCGGATCGTCTGTCGTGCATCCTGCCGTGCCGAAGAAATAATCGAATCCTACTTCATTAGGCCCGGCAACGATAGGTTGCGAATAATCGACACTCTCCTGATCCTGTTCACCGGGCTCTACACCTTCTTTCAGCGTCCAGTCCATCCCCAGATGCCACTTGCCTATGCAGGCAGTATGATAGCCGTGCTGTTTCAGAAATGATGCAACGGTCATGCGGCCTGTTTCGATTAAGGGGCGATTAAATCCACCGAATACTCCTCGTTTCAATCGACTGCGCCAACAGTACCGGCCGGTGAGAACTCCATAACGCGTTGGAGTACAGACGGCGGAAGGTGAATGGGCATCTGTAAAACGAATCCCTTCTGCCGCTAATTTGTCAATGTTTGGTGTCCGGATCCTGGAATTAGGATTATAACAACTCACATCTCCGTATCCCAAATCATCGGCCATAATAAAGATTATGTTTGGTTTTGCCGATGGCCTGTTTGTATGCTGTCGCATACTGCCATTACACCCATAAAAGCTCAAAGAAAGCGTACCCTAACTCGCTGCCTTGATGAAACTGCGCCGGCATATTTTTCCATTCGAGATACCTTACAAATGGTAGATGAGCCTTTATACTTAAACTTCTGCTTACTGTTTTCTATAGAAGACGCGATCAGTCAGAACAGGCCAGGCCTGGTCATCCCAGATTATTTCCCGCGCATGTAGTTTCGACTGGCCGTCATCCTTGCCATCATAAAAGTGATAGGTGAAAACATGGCGTGTTTGTCCTTGCGAATCGACGTATGTGTAAATCCCGGCATGTCCCGGGCCGATGAAACGCCCTTCGCTCTCGACAAACAATGTCCCGCCCCCCTTGGCCATGTCCCGTCCAGTTTTATCGAGATAAGGGCCATAAGGGGATTCGGATCGTCCGACACGAATCTCATACGTGCTTTCTATGCCGTGGCAACATATGCCCCAGTTAACAAAAAGATAATAGAAGTCGTTCCACCGGAAGACATACGGCGCTTCAATACGACCGGCAACAAATCCTTCCTCCAGAACCTCGTCGGTAAGGTTGTCGAGATCTGATGCTACATGGTGAAAAGCCGGGTTGTTTTCCGTCCATCCTTGTTCACGCGCCTTGTCGTCCTTGATATGCCCTGCATTAGGATCCAATTCGATAATCCATATCCCGGACCAATGAGAGCCATAGACCATCCAAAGTGTATTTCCTTGTCCTTCAAAGATTGCCGGGTCGATTGCAAAAGGCTCTGTATCGACATCCCGGTCACAAACGAGCACGGGCCTGTCGTCGTCGATCCACCTTAGATCAGGCGGCTCGCCCACGGCCGTGGCCCGCCCGATGCACGCGATGTCTTTTCCGTCTGAGTCATCTGCAACTGAGTAGTACAGAACACGTGGAGATGGTGCGTGAGGTGCCCAAAAGCCTTTGTTGTCCGGGATATAATCATTGATCCAATCAGGTTTCTCGCCGGGCTGAAAAACTCCTTTGCCGGCTACCCACTGATCACTGCTGGGAGACAAATAGCTCATCCTGATTTTACTGCCGGTAGCGAAAGTCACCAAATAGCCATTATCTTCCACAATCCCAGAAGGATCATGAAGCCTGATTTGGCCTTTCAACAAAGGATTCTTGGTTTCACTGACAGAACAACCTGAAATGAGCAGCAGCACAATATTGAGCACTATTGGGATACGCATCAGTTCTCGCCTGTTATAGCATCTGTAAGCTTCCATATCAGCAACTTAAACATACCGCTTTAACTTACAGCGGATTATACCAGAAGGCAGAAAATAGAAAAGAGTGTTTTTCAGCCTATACTACTCGTCATGGGGAGCCAAAGCGCCGAGCCTGGGATTGTTACCGATATCCTTCGGATCGTCCCCCAACTCAGTCTGCAGACGCTTAAGCTCTTTCTTCAATTTCTTCACGATGCTATTATAATCCGGATCATCATAAACGTTGTTCATTTCTATAGGGTCTTTTTCCAGGTCATACAGTTCCCACTGGTCAATACGATTAAAGTAAATCAGTTTGTGTTTATATGTTCGCACGCCAAGATGGGGCTCGGTCTTAAAATGCGAATAGTAGTAACGGTAATACATGCTTTTGCGCCAGTCTGATGGAATCTCACCTTCCAGAAGCGGCACGAAGCTGTGTCCCTGCATATCAGGGTGCGGCCTCGCTCCAGAAGCAACCAGAATCGTCGGCGCAAAATCGACATTTAAAATCATGCCCTTGCTTCGCGACAGCGGCTTTATACGGCCCGGCCAACGCACAAGAAAAGGCATTCGCAATGCTTCCTCATACATGAGACGCTTGTCGTATAATCCATGTTCGCCAAGAAAAAATCCCTGGTCGCCTGTGTATATGACAATCGTGTTATCAGCCAGACCAGACTTGTCAAGATAATCGAGTATCCGCCCTACGTTGTCATCCACTCCTTTAACACAACGCAGATACTTCTTCATATAGAGCTGATATTGTTTCTTTTTTTTCTGCTTTCCCTTCAGGTGCCTGGTTTGATCCTCAAAATTCGTATGGTCACCCCATTCGCTGCCGATATATTGCAGTTGTTTCTTTAACGCATCCGATCGTCCTTCGTAATCGTCAAAAAGGTTCGGCGGCTCCGGCACCTCGACGTCTTCCAGGAAGTTTCTATAGCGCCTGGCAAATTCCCAAGTATCGTGCGGGGCCTTGAAGTGACAGAAGAACATGAAAGGTTTATCCTTCGGCCGTTTGTTCTTGAGAAAATCCAGCGCCTTATCTGCTATAACCCCGGAAGAATGCCCCTTATATTCTGTTCTCTTTCCGTCGTTAACCCACCCGCTTGGATTCTCATCGCCCATTTCAATAAATTCCGGATCGTGGTATCTGCCCTGCCCGGGAAGGATAGACCAATAATTAAGTCCGGCGGGATTTGAGTGGAGATGATACTTGCCGACAAGAGCGGTATAGTAGCCTGCCTTTTGCATGAGTTTCGGTAATGTCGGCTGGCTCTGGTCGAGAGCGGTAAATTTGTAAACACCATTCATATGAGAATACTTACCGGTAAATATCGCTGACCGGCTGGGAGTGCAAATCGAGTTTGTCACAAAACAGTTCTCAAAAAGGATTCCCTCCTTGGCAATCCGGTCAATATTGGGTGTTGGGCAGATATCCGCCAGTATCCCACCGTAAGCGCTGATTGCCTGCGAAGTATGGTCGTCGCTCATAATGAAAAGGATGTTGGGCCTTGCTTGCTTATTCTCACTTGCCCATATATTTCGGGACAAAGCTGATGATAATGCACTAAAACCAAGGATTCGCAAAAAATTACGTCTGTTGTACATAATTAATATACTCCTGAAACAATAGCTATAACCGAGACCCACACATAACGAAATACTCCTTTATGGTAGAGACATAAAAGTGTACTTCAAACCGAAATTTTTTATTGCACATAAATCGAATTTCGTGTATATTATGATTGTAACATGGTATTGTAAAAGTTAGAGCAAAATTGCTTACTGACGAAATATATTACCATTTTACACATCATATAACAAAGCAACAAAACGTGAGCAGAAGGGGTATTATGAAAAAGCGAAAAGGCTTCACGTTAATAGAGCTTTTAGTTGTAATTGCCATGATTGCATTGTTAATGGCGATTTTGATGCCCGCACTGAGAAAAGCCAAAGATTCTGCCAGGCGCATTAGTTGTGGAAGCCGTTTAAAGCAGTGGGGCTCAGCCATACAAATGCACCTCGGGGACAACGATGGCAAGCTAATGGCAATTGTTAAAAAGTGGGGAGGAAACCCCTATCCCCACTACATCAACGACGAGCCACAGGAATACAGAGGCGTAACCATGTGGAATATAGCCGACATTAATCCTTATCTTGGAGCCTTTAGCCCTAATTATATAAATGACGGCGTTGCAACAGATATGGTTACATGTCCCACTTGCAGTGGTAAATTTATGCAGGAATGGATTAAGCAGATAAATTGGCCCAATCATGATTTTGTAGAGTTTGCGTATAGCTATTTCGGCAGGGCAGATCTGCTTGATGACGATGAATGCGGGATTAACACAAAGAAGGATCTGGTCGGCAAAACACTCAGCTCACGAAGATTGCTAATGGCGGAAATATTGAATCTGGACGTCAGTGATTCGGCATACCGCTATAACCACGGCAGAGGTGGCTGGTCCTGGAATGAAATGAATTATTGGAATCCCAGTAATACGAACTATTCCCCGAATCCGGTTGCTACAGGCAGAAGTCAACTGTTCGGCGATGGCCATGTGGAATGGAAAACCATTAGACCCGAACGAAACCTTCCTGTAATGGAGAATAGATTTGTTGACGAATGGGATGGTCCCGGCAGCGGGTGGGTAGGAGTCGGTGATATAGACTATTATTAAAAAAGGTCAGCTTAAAGTAGTCGGGGCCTTTACTGGTTAATCCCAGTAGAGGCCCCGTTTTTATATCTTCAATATATCCTCAAAAAATCTTAAGGCCAAAGTTTTTCCGGCCCCAGATTGGCCTCCACGATATCCTTATCGGCCTGGTCTACTATACCATTACTGTTCAAGTCC
>DQCG01000278.1 GCA_003533825.1 Phycisphaerales bacterium | reverse complement strand
GTGCAGGCGGATATCATATGCCACATCAGTGACATTGCCATAAGGCTTGAGCAAAAACTTAAATGGGACCCGAAGACCGAACGTTTCGTCAATAACGATGCGGCCAACCGCAGGCTGTCCCGGCCCATGAGAAGCCCGTGGACGCTCTGAAGAATGTGAACGATAGGAGTAAATACTGTTTTTAAGGAGAAAATCGGATGACCAGGAAGTTAGTTTTGATTCTGCTGTTTGCGGGTTTGCTATTAGCGGGATGTCAAACAACACCGGCCGAATATGCCGGCTCCGAGGCGGGCCAATGGCAGAGTCTTTTCGACGGCACGTTTAACGGCTGGAAGGCAAGTGAGAACAAGGACACTTTTTCGGTGAGTGACGGCATGATCGTCGCCCACGGACCTCGAAGTCATCTTTTCTATGTCGGGCCCGTAAACAATGCCAACTTCAAAAATTTCGAGTTCAAAGCCGACGTGATGACTACACCCGGCTCCAATTCCGGTATATATTTTCATACCGAGTATGAGGAGACCGGCTGGCCGTCGAAGGGCTTCGAATGCCAGGTGAACACGACACACAGCGACCGCAAGAAGACCGGCGGCCTCTACGCCGTGCAGGACGTAATAGACGACGCGCCATCCGTGGACGACCAATGGTTCCACTATTACATCAGGGTCGAAGGCAATCACGTCATCATCCAGATCGACGGCAAGACAACTGTGGCATGGACGCAGCCCGAAGACTGGGAACAGTCCGGCCGAAAGATCGACGAAGGAACGTTCGCCCTGCAGGGCCATGACCCCAAAAGCATCGTCTATTACAAGAATTTAATGGTCAGGGTACCGCCCTCGCCGATGGATTAGCAAGTCCATCCGCGAAATTGGAGGATCAGCGAAAATGACGGGAAAATCAACGCGGGCCTCCGAACGAAAAGATTTATTCAGCCGGCGCCGGTTCATAGCTGAGTCCGCCGCCGTGACGGCGGGAATTACGATTGTGAGTCCTTCGGCCGTTCGCGGATTCGGCGCCAATTCCCGTGTAGAGGTCGGATGCATAGGTCTTGGCGGGCGCGGCCGACTTATCGCCGGAATGCTCGCAGAACACGAAGGTTACCATGTGACCTCGGCCGCCGATTATTTTTCCGACGTCGTCCGCAGCGCCGGCGAGAAACTGGGCGTTGCTGAAAATCGCCGCTATTTCGGGCTGTCCGGGTATAAGAAGCTCATCGCCGGCAAGGTCGATGCCGTATTTTGCGAGACGCCGCCCTACTGCTTCGGCGAGCATGTCACCGCCGCAATCGACGCCGGCTGTCACGTTTACCTCGCCAAGCCGGTCGCCTGCGATGTCCCCGGATGCCTGATGATTCGGGAGGCGGCAAAAAAGGCCTCGAAAAACAGGCAGGTCTTCCTCGTGGATTTTCAGACGCGCACGGACCCGTTTTTTATCGAAGCGATTAAACGAACGCATGATGGTTTGATAGGCAAAATCGGGCTGCTCAGTTCCTTTTATACGGATGAGTCTTTCCCGGATCCACCCAGGACAGGCAATATCGAGAGCAGGTTGCAAAGCCTGATATGGGTGAACGATATCGCTCTCGGCGGCGGACAGTTGGTCTGTGCCGGCATCCACGCTGTCGACGTCGCGATGTGGATCGCCGCAGCGCACCCCGTTAGCGCTGTCGGCTGCTCGCGTATCACACGGCGCGAGCCTAACGGAGATTCGGCGGATGTGTATTCCGTGACATACCAGTTCGAAAACGGATTGATACTTAATCACCGCGGTGAGCACATGCGGAACACCCACGGTTTCCAATGCAGTTGTTTTGCTTTCGGGCAGGACGGCTACCTGGAAACAAACTACACCGGAAAGGTTTCGATCAGGGGAAATAAAGGAGGCTACCGGGGCGGGGAGCTAACAAATCTCTACGCCGACGGCATCAGGCGAAACCTGGACACTTTTCACAACAGTATCGTAAACGGAATCTATGACAATCCGACCGTCCAGCCCAGCATCGACTCCACGTTGGCGACGATTCTCGGGCGTGAGGCCGCGCTAAGGAACGCGAAAGTGACGTGGGACGAGATGATCGCCGAGAATAAGAAAATCGAGGTCGATTTGACCGGCCTTCGGGCATAAAATTGAAAATCTCTGCGAAGGGAGGTATCAGGTGACCACTAAACGATTGACCGTGTTTGTCTGGGCGGCCCTGCTGCTCATGCAATCTGTACAAGTTTGGGCGAAAGATGCCGCCGCGTCTAAATCCCGCTATGATTGGCGGCAAACCGACAGCTCGCTGGCGCTCCGTCAGGAGTCCCCAGGACTGCTCACTAGGGGGCGCGTTGTCTGGCAGTTCAACTTCGACAGAAAGCAGCCCAAGCCATACTTTCATCCGGTCTGCCTGACGGACGGCACGGAATTGACCTGGCACCGCCCGCCGGACCATCCGTGGCACTACGGCCTGTGGTTTTCCTGGAAGTATATAAACGGGTTGAACTACTGGGAGGAAGATCGCAAAACCGGCTTGTCACAGGGGCGGACTGAAATTAAGAGTATAGAGGTGACACCCAATCGTGATTTTTCGGCGCAGATTAAGATACAGCTCAGTTATCATCCGCCCGGGCAACCGGCGGTGCTGACTGAATCGTGTATTATTCGCGTCGGTAAGCCGGATGAAGACGGCCGATACCGTATCGACTGGATTAGCCGGTTCACCGCCGGCTCCGCGGACGTTCTGCTGGACCGCACGCCGATACCGGGCGAGAAAGACGGCCAGAGCTGGGGGGGCTACGCGGGTCTTTCTGTGCGTGTTGCGAAAAACGTCACCGACTGGTATCTGGCCGACAGCGAGGGACGAAAGGACCTTCAGGCGCACGGCAAAAAGGCGCGCTGGATGAGTTTCGGCGGCTTGGCCGGTGGAAGTAAAGATTTCAGCATCGCCGTCTTCGACCATCCGGACAATTTGCGGCATCCATCGCCGGGCTTTGTTATCATGAATCCGAAGGTGCCGTTCGGATACTTCAGTCCGGCGTTGCTTTTCGATAAGCCTTACACTTTGCCCGCCGGAAGAAGTTTTTCGCTGAAGTATCGAGTTCTGATTCAATCCGGCCGGGCCGAGGAGAAAATGCTGGAAGCCGAATGGAAAGCATTTTCCCGGACGGCCGCCATTCAGGCGCGAATCGACCCGGCGCGAGGTTCGACCGCTCGGCGCAGGACTGATGGAGCCGTCTCTAAGGAGTTGGATAAACCCGCTTATGTATTCGAGTTCACGCCGAACATGTCTTTCGTCGAGGCGATAGAACAGATAAAGTATTGCGTCGAGCCGCCGTTGCCGATAGTCGTGCTCTGGAAGGATTTGTACGAGAACGCCGATATCGACCGGATGACGCTCATCGACATGGATGAAATATCGGGAGTTTCTCCCGGCCGCGCGCTGAGGCTCCTTCTGACATCGGTGTCCGGCGGCTATGACAAGCTCGGTTATATCGTCGAGGATGGGATAATCATGATAGCAACAGTCGAATCTCTCCCCGAAAAGTGGGAGACACGCGTCTACGATATTTCCGACTTGCTATAATTGGCTTTGACTTGGCTTTGTTTTTTTGTGCCCGCAGGGCGGAATATTTCCATAACGTCCTTTCAGATAAAAGCTTACATCATTTTGCACCACCGGCAAATTGGCTTTGTTTTTTCAAATGAACCACGAATTTACCCCGTGAGATAACGGTTTTACCCCCGAAGGGACAAGCTATCTCATGGGGTGAACACGAATAAACTCTAAATTTACGCTCTTTTTGCCTTTTTCCTTTCCGCAGTCCGTAAGGACTCCCAAGGAGGATGCAGCACGCGGCACGCAATACGAGTAAATTGGCTTTATTTTTTCAAATTCCACGACGCAATACGCAGCACGCAGCACGCTGAACTCAGAACGAACAAATTGGCTTTGTTTTTCACCGCCCCAAAACGCTGAAAACCACAAAAGCTCCATAAACCATTACTATTGCTGACATTGCGCCATATTGCCCATATTAACATTGGGTTTGTTTTTTCAAACAGGGTTCTATACAAAATTCCACGACCCATCATTGCGAGCACCTGAGATGATTCTCAGGATGTATAAA
>DQCG01000069.1 GCA_003533825.1 Phycisphaerales bacterium | reverse complement strand
ATGGAGACTTTCGAGATATGCGAAGATTGCGGAATAAATACCGCGATACTCCGGCTCGACGAGCACTGCATCAGAATTATAAACAAATACTGGAACGACAGGGGCGGCAAGCTGCAGTGGATTGCCCAGGTGAAAATGCCTTCAGATGACCCGTTAAGTGAAGCAAAAGCGGCCATCGACAACGGAGCCCTCGGAGTCTACGTGCATGGTGGGATCGCCGACAGTTGCGTCGAAAATGGCCGCGTTGACATTCTGGCGGAAGCGGTCGAATTCATAAAACAGAACGGCGTTATTGCAGGCGTCGCAGGTCACAGCGTTAACGTGCCCATCGAATGTGAAAAAGCGAACGCAGGCGTCGATTTCTATATGAAGACCCTGCACAGCCACAAGTACTGGTCGGCAGACGGCCAGCCCGAGAACGACAACATCTGGTCGAAGACGCCGGAAAAGACCATCGAATTCATGCGGAACGTGGACAAGCCCTGGATCGCCTACAAAGTAATGGCGGCCGGCGCCATCCATCCGAGCGACGCCTTCAAATACGCCTACGAAAACGGCGCCGATTTCATCTGTGCCGGGATGTTCGATTTCCAGGTTAGAGAGGATGTGATTATCGCCAAAGACATCCTGTCCGGCAATATCAGCAGGCAGCGCCCCTGGAGAGGATGAGAGCGGCAATACTTTATCGGTCCCTGCATGTCTTTTCGCCGTACCACCAGTTCCGGGATTGAATCTCCCTTGCTAATGGATAATAGCCGGATTATCGGAACTTTCCCAGTGACATTACGAAGACCCGGGATTAAATACATTCCCCTGCCGGCTTGTTAAAGTCGCTATACGCCTTTGCCGATGAAGTGTAAAGAGATAATTCTTAAGGTAATTTCGCTATGCAAAGACCAATCTCCAGTACAATAAGCCGCCCCGCCGGCCAGGACGACAGCCCTGCCCACGTCAAATGGGAAGCCGACGATACGGCAAACAACCAATTCAGGCTCATCGATTTGATCGATGATATGTGTGCGGGTAAAGACGTCTTTTTTCGATTGGTTCGTGCCGTCAGGGATATCATGCCGAATAACGTCAAGACGCTGACCCTGGACGATACCGTAGCAAAAGCCCTTGAGTTCATGAAGCAGAGCCGCATCCGGCACGTCTGCATTGTAGACATTCCAATGGGAGCGGAGAACAAACCGTACTTCGTGGGCGTAGTTTCAGAAAGAGATATATTCCGGCAAATTTCCCCGGGTACGGAAAAAGCCGGCGGCGGAAAAGCAAACATAAAAGTGCCGCGGCAGTTCCTGGGGCAGGTCGTCACAAGAAAACCCAAAACCGTATCGCCGGAGACATCCATTCCGAGCATGCTTTCGATTATGCTGGAAAATCACGTCGATATGGTTCCGGTTATCGACGACGAAGGTCTGGTGAGCATCGTTACCACGACTGACGTTATGAAGCTTATCATCAGGCTCGATACGATATGCCGGGTATCGGTAAAACCGAAACAAACACCCCGGAAAATAGATAAGATCCGTTCCGCTAATCTGCCGTCCGCGGGCGCCGATGATGTGGCAAAGCTGCTGGCAACCGTCCTGCAAACCGTTAAAGACATGATGACCGAGCAGGTGGTTTACCTGGGGACCGGCGATAATATGGCCGCGGCAATGGAGGCAATGCAGAACGACGAATTCCGGCACGTACCGGTGGTGGATGACGAAGGGGCGATGGTCGGGATAGTGTCCGACCGGGATGTTCTGCGTTATCTTCCTTTCGTAAGTGGGCAGCGACTGCCCGGGGAAGGCACGTTTCGCAGCAGCCTTTTCCATGTTAATACGAAGGACCCGAGCCTCAGCCTGCCCGTCTCAAGTATCATGACGCGGAACGTCACTCACGTTCCGCCCGACTGCGGCTTCTACGATGCGGTGAAAATGCTGCACGAGCTTAAGGTAAGCTGCCTGCCCGTGGTTGATGAAAAAAGAAAGCTCCGGGGGATAGTCACGGTGTCGGATGTGATGCGGGCATTGCTCAAGATCTATAAGCTCATACAAAAATCCGGGAGTGAGAAAAGCATCTCTTGATTTTTCAATCCGCCCCGCTCGTAAAGCCGGTATTTTCAGACACCGCCGTTCATCGGGTGCAATTCATATTTGATTTGATTCACGCCGGATATACGTTACTTTGATTCTGTGAGCGCCGCTGGTTCGGCAGGTGTCTGGGCGATCTCACCAGCGGCCGAAGTTTTCGGGCTGCCATTCAGTAATGCTTCGAAGATGTCGAACGCCGTCACCAGGCCCTGCACTTCGCCCGCTTCGTCCGTCACAGCCAGGCATCGACCCCGGAACTGGCTCATGTGTTCCACTATCGCTGCAAGCGGTGTCTGGGGCTTGATGGTGCGAACCGGCCTGCTCATAATCCATTTGATTCTTATTTTAAGCGTGGCATCGTCCAGGGGCCGGCGCCATTTCGAAAATATGGGCTGCAAATAAGGGCTCATCGCCCCGGTTATGTCGGATTTCGAGACGATTCCTTCCAGCACCCCATCCTGTTCGATCATGATATACCCGGCATCGGTCTGACGCATTTTTGCAAGGGCCTGCTGGAGGCTGTCGTCCGGACCCGCCCGGAGGACGTTTTTTTGCATAATATCTTCCGCGCATATCCGCAGATTTTCACCGCTGATTAATGCGGCGTTTTTCGTCGTCGCGGAATGGCCGGCCCCGCCCGGAAGAACTGCCGGAGACTGAGTAATTTTCTGAATGGCATCGGAAACTTTGCCGGTCGTTGGCTCTTCGCCTGTCTCGGATGCCGCTGCTGTTTCTTTTGAAGGTCCTTCGGCGGAGTTCTCAGCGGCAGTTTCACTTTGCTGCTCGGACGATACTTCGGGCTCCCAGAGCTGAGATTCTTTGGCGACACTTTCCTGTGCGGCGGGAGTTTCCTGGGAATCGGCTGTGTCCTGGGGGGCCTGCTCCGGCTGAGTTTGATCTGCATTGTCGCCGGTATCGGTTTGCTCGGCGGGTGTGTCTTCAGCAGTGGGCTCCTGGGGTTCCGATTCTTCACCGTCGTTACTTTGAACCGTATCGAACTCTCCGGTATTGGTGTTCTCATCGGCGGTTTGCATATCCTGAGCGTTCTCCCCGGTCACTTCCTGGGCATTCTCCTCGGTTGCCTCCTGGGCGTTCTTTTCGGTTACTTCTTGAGGATTTTCCTCGTCCACCTCCTGGGCGTTCTCACCAGTCACTTCCTGGGCATTCTCTTCGGCCACCTCCTGAGGATTTTCCTCAGTTACTTCTTGTGTATTTTCCCCGTCTACTTCCTGGGCGTTCTCCTCGGCTGCTTCCTGAGTGTTTTCTTCGGTTACTTCCTGGGCGTTCTCCTCGGCCACTTCCTGAGGATTTTCCTCGGTCACTTCCTGGACGTTCTCCTCAGTTACTTCCTGCGGGTTCTCCCCGGTTGTCTCCTGGGTGTTTTCTTCGGTTACTTCCTGAGAGTTCTCCTCAGTTGCTTCCTGAGTGTTTTCTTCGGCCACTTCCTGGGCGTTCTCCTCGATTACTTCCTGAGTGGACAATAGCGGAAAAATTCTAAGTTTCCTAGAACCTGAAACTCTGCAAGTAATGTTTACTTCCTGGGCGTTCTCCTCGGTTACTTCCTGAGGATTTTCCTCAGTCACTTCCTGATTGTTTTGCCCGTCCACGTCGGCCTCTTGGGGGGTAAAGTCGGAACTTTCGCGAAAGATGGTCTTCGGGAAAATCACGCCGCAGTTGAAAGCAGGGTAGGAGCCGATTGTCATCTCATAGGGAATAAATACCAGCTCCTGGTCGCCGGCCAATCCCATCGTTTCTTCGGATTTGTCCCATGGGCTTCCGACGAATGCCGGTAACCTGTGCGAGAAGTGACTATGCCCTTCCAGCCCCTCACGAAATACCCTCTCCCAGGAAGCGACCAGCAGGTTTCCGGCCTCGCTCATGGCGTTGACCATACTGCCGGCAAGCTCGGGGGAGGCATCGTTTCTGTTGGCTAAAATCATCTGTTCGGATTGCATAGTAGTTATGCCGCCGAGGATAAACAGCCCCTCATGGTCGAATATGAACTGGAAAGTTCCGCTCAGGGCACCCTCGGAATCCACAATATTGACGGCGACCGGCTTTTTAAAACGTTTCTGAAGGCCCGCGACGGTCTCGGCGGCAATCTCCCGCCGCTGACATTCCATATCCACGCCGAACATGCCGGATATTTCACCACAGAAAGCCTTCAATGCCTGTGTCGCTAATTCTATGGCCTGTGATTCAACTTCTATTTGGGATGTTTCCATATGCGAAGTCGGACTATCCGGCGGCGATTCGTGCATCCACGGCGGATGTCCTTCCGGCCCCTTTTTATAGAACAATTGCGTAAACAACAGCTACACTCTTTTTCTCGGCAGATTCGGCTGGCACTTTAGCTAAAAGCGGGAAATTAAACGGGGCCCGTACCGAATCGTTCGGTATATGTGTTTAGCCTGCCTCTGGCATTCGCGACCATCCCCAAGCTTGAACTCCGCTGTGCGGTGGTCCAAGCTTGAGGCTGCCACCCATTTTCAATCAATTCTTGTGGGTGGCAGCCTCATCCCGATTGTCATTTATCGGGATGGGGATGGCTTTTCCCTGGCTAAACACGTACCGTTCGGTACAGGCCCCTGACTTATGCAAATCCTGATTTTATTGCCGCAAAAGCGGCTTTTACTATTCTGCGGCCTCCCTGGTCCGGTACAGCCGGATATCGTCGAAGAACATCTTGCCAGAACCGCCCGGTATCGTCATATTGCCTCTTGTGCCGAGACCGATCGCGATTTTGTCCACGTCGGTCAGAACCACGCCCTGGTCGGCAAAAGCCGACAGCGGGATGACCCACTCAGTCCAGGTGTCACTCGTAGCCGCGGCCGGGTCGTCATTGACCACCACAGCAGAGGTCCCGTTGGTGTTGGAGAGAGCCACGTAAAGCGGT
>DQCG01000574.1 GCA_003533825.1 Phycisphaerales bacterium | reverse complement strand
ACCCACTCTTGAAATTCCTGTCCACATTTTGTGCATTTTCTCGTTTCCATGCTTTTTCCTCATCTTAATCGGGTTTCCTATGTACACTTTATTGAGGCACGCCTGCACACGCAGATATATTCATTAACAGATACATTGTTTGTATTATAGAGATATCTTAATTACTTTTCCGGTGTGTGCAAAATGAATTTTGGTACGTTTTTAGCCGGCTTCCGGTATTCGTGACCATCCCCAAGCTTGAACCCCGCTGTGCGGTGGTCCAAGCTTGAGGCTGCCACCCGTTTTCTATTAATTCTAATGGGTGGCATCCCCATCCCGATTGTCGTTATCGGGATGGGGATGGTCAAAAATACAACAGGTCGGCTAAACGCTTACGAATTTTGCTTAATCTGTTACTCCGCCGATTTTTCTTTATCCGTGCTCTTTGAAAGGTTAGAATGCCAGTTTGGTAATTTAGAATCGATGTGCTAAGCAATTTTGGAGAAAGAAGATTATGAATAGTGATACAGTAAAGCAAGGTTTTCAGCGTGCGCCTCATCGCGGTCTGCTTCGTGCCTGCGGTCTAAATGATGCCGACATTAACAAGCCGTTTATCGGTGTTGCCAACAGTTTTTGTGAAATCGTGCCGGGCCACGTCCACCTCGACAAGGTTGCCCAGGTGGTCAAAGCCGCGATTCGAGGCGCGGGCGGAACCGCCTTCGAATTTAATACTATCGCAGTTTGCGATGGGGTTGCTATGGGTCATGCGGGCATGAAATATTCGTTGCCTTCGCGGGAGATTATCGCCGATTCGGTCGAGACGATGGCACGTGCGCACTGTTTCGATGCTCTTGTGTGCATTCCAAACTGTGACAAGATCATCCCCGGTATGCTGATGGCGACGGTCCGGCTGAATATCCCGACAATATTCGTCTCCGGCGGGCCCATGAAGGCGGGCAAGACAAAGGCCGGCAAGACCGTCGACCTTATCAGCATATTCGAGGGCGTCGCAGAGTTCAACGCCGGCAAGATAACCGAAGAGCAGCTCAAGGAGCTTGAGATGACCGGTTGCCCCACCCAGGGGAGCTGTTCCGGGATGTTTACGGCCAATTCGATGAACTGCCTGTGCGAGGCGATCGGAATGGCGCTGCCCGGCAACGGGACGATTCTCGCCGTCGATACGAAACGCCAGCAGCTTTATAAAGCGACGGGCAAACAGATTATGACGCTCATTGAAGAAGACATCAAACCGCTGGACGTTATTACCGAAAGGTCGCTGGATAATGCACTTATTCTGGATATGGCAATGGGCGGCTCGACCAATACCGTTCTACACAGCCTTGCGGTGGCCAGCGAAGCCGGCGTCAAGTACGACCTCGAACGCATCAATGCGATCTCGGCGAAGTGCCCGAACATCTGCAAGGTTTCGCCGTCCAGCAATTATCACATTGAGGATGTGGACGCGGCCGGCGGCATCAGTGCAATTCTAAACGAGGTCAGCAAGGTACCGAACCTGCTGAATCTCGGTTGCCCGACCGTGACCGGTAAGACGCTCGGCGAAAACATCGCCGGAGCCGAAATCGAAAATACCGACGTCATACATACGCTCGATAAC
Source organism: Phycisphaerales bacterium (assembly GCA_003533825.1). Lineage (GTDB taxonomy): Bacteria > Planctomycetota > Phycisphaerae > Sedimentisphaerales > Anaerobacaceae > JAFGPJ01. The sequence continues at coordinate 4,760 of DQCG01000574.1, read as the reverse complement.
GCGTATTCGAAGACCGGCGGCCTGGCAATTCTTAAAGGCAATCTTGCCCCCAACGGCGGCGTGGTAAAATCCGCCGGTGTTACTGCCGAAATGCTTGTTCATTCCGGCCCGGCGGTTATCTTCGAGAGCCAGGAAGAGGCCTGCGAGGGAATCCTTGCCGGGAAGGTAAAAGCCGGCGACGTGGTTGTTATCCGCTGCGAAGGGCCGAAAGGCGGCCCGGGCATGCAGGAGATGCTAAGTCCCACGAGCTATATCATGGGAGCCGGTTTGGGCGAGTCTGTTGCTTTGATTACCGATGGGCGGTTCAGCGGCGGAACAAGAGGCGCCTGCATCGGGCACATCAGCCCCGAGGCTGCGGTCGGCGGGCCCATCGGATTATTAAAGGACGGCGACATAATCGAAATCGACATCCCCGGCAACAAAATAAACGTCAAGCTTTCCGATGAAGAGCTTGCCGAACGCAAGAAAACCTGGACTCCGCCAAAGCCGAAAATAACCGAAGGCTACCTGACGAAATACGCATCAATGGCAACCAGCGCCGACACAGGCGCCGTCCTGAAATGGTGAAAGATTATTTGTCATTCCTGCGGAAGCAGGAATCCAGATGATAAGGTCAAGGATAACTATAGGAAAAGTTTAGTATAGTTTATGGAATTTTATCTCAAATTTGATGGTCCCCTTAAGTCAAACGTTGGGGCGAAGGACAAACACAACATACGAGAGTATTTATACCCCCAATTGAAGAATCTATGGGATATTGAACCGTTGAATAGACGTAAAAATTTCTTGAAGCAGGAAAATAAGCCATCTGTCCTTAAAAAAATAGATGGGATTATATTTGCACCTTTAATATGCAACGCACTTGAATTTATTTGTCAGCTTGACTTAATAATGCTTTGGCCTGAAACTCAAGGAGTAATATCAAAACATGGTGGCGATATTGACAATCGACTAAAAACGCTCTTTGATGCATTACAATGTCCTGATATTAATCAAATCCAACCAGTTAAGGATAGATTTACAGATAAACAGCCATTCTTTTGCTTATTAGAGGATGATAAACTAATAACATCAGTTAATGTAAAAACCCACACGTTGCTTTGTTCTGAAAACAAGACGGATATTTCTGTGCTTATACATGTTGTGGTCAAAGCTGTCGATATTAAGATTGGGGTTATAGGTTTATCAGGGTAATCGGCCCGAGAATGGTGGCAATATGAGTAGAATATCATTTACGTACCAGTTCATATCGAAATGAATGGATTCCTGCTTTCGCAGGAATGACAAATTGACTATTTTTGGTTGTGTCGGATTTCGTCATTGGAGTATGATACTCAGAGAAATACCATGAATATTGAACCGATACTCAAAGAATTTAAACAGAAGATAGCTGAGCTATACGGGCAGCGGCTTAAAAAGGTTGTGCTCTACGGCTCTTATGCAAGGGGTGAGGCCAACGATGAACATTCGGACATTGATCTGGCCGTTGTGCTGGCGGGGAAGGTTGAACCCTTCGAAGAAATTGATCGCATGGCGGATATATTTACAGATCTGAATCTCGAGCATAATGTTCTGATAGCGGTATATCCGGTCTCCGAGAGTAATTTCGAGAAAGTCGAAAGTCCTTTGCTTATAAATGTCCGCAGGGAAGGTATTACCATATGAACCAGATACAAGCGCTTATTGAAAAAGCCCGCAGATATCTGAGAAGTGCCGAGTTATTGATTCATGACGGTGATTATGACTCTGCCGTTTCGCGGTCATATTATGCAATGTTTTATTCGGCGGAGGCGGCACTGCTTAAAAAGGAAATGACTTTTTCTTCCCATAAAGCTGTTATTTCTGCTTTTGGCCAGTATTTTGTGAAAACAGGGATTTTTGATAAACGGATGGGCAGAGACCTGAATATAATTTTTGGTGAGAGACAATTGGGTGACTACGAATCTAACTTTTCAATATCGGAAGATAATGCCCGCCATGTGCTTCAAACCGCTCAGGGATTTGTTGACCGAATTGCCGCATGGCTGGAAACAAACTGAGTGAGTTTGATTCACGTTTTAACAGAGCCTTCTACTATACCTGGAACAACATCGGTGAAATCTGTGATAAAGAATAAAACTAAATGGTACGTTGCCGGGTTGCACTTTGAGTGCCGAGGGTGTGGGGGGTGCTGTTCCGGGCCTGGGGAGGGGTATATCTGGGTGACACGGCCGGAGATTGAAATCATTGCCGATTTTTTGAAGATGACCGAAGGGCAGTTACGGCAGAAATACCTCAGGCGGGTCGGGCTGCGGACATCGATTATCGAGCACCAAACGACCAAAGACTGCATATTCCTGCAGGTCGGAGCCGGCGGCAAACAATGTGTGATTTATTCCGTCCGGCCGAGCCAGTGCCGGAGCTGGCCCTTCTGGCCGGACAATCTGAGAAGCGCCAACGCCTGGAACGAGGCAGCACGGAAATGCCCCGGCATCAATCACGGTAGGCTCTACAGCGCCGAGGAAATAGAAGAAATCAAGAGGCTCAAAAAATGGTGGCAGGATCCGAAACAGACAAACGGCTGCTCGAAAGAGTAGCCGAAGTTTACGAGTGGGTGGACCTGCAGGTGTGCTCGGGTGGAGAGATGGCCGGGGTGTGCAGGTCCTGTGGCGATTGTTGTGATTTCGAGACCTTCGACCACCGCCTGTTTATTACCCCACCGGAGATTATGTATCTGGCGGCGAATTCGGGTTCCGGGACTGTCAAGCCGATGCCGGGCGATCGATGCCCTTACAACGTTGACGGCAGGTGCACCGTTTACGAATATCGCTTTTCCGGCTGCAGAATCTTTTGCTGCAGCGCCGACGAGGATTTCCAAAGCGGATTGAGCGAGGCGGTTCTTCAGAAGCTCAAATCAATCTGTGTGGAATTTCAAATTCCCTATCGCTACACCGAGTTGGCGGTCGCACTGAACGCTTTTACGGCGGTTTAATATTTGTCGATCGGCAGGGGGATATTATCTCTCGGATCGCGCAGATTGATATATTTTGCGTCGCCCGAGAGCGTGCCGTACTCTTTATAATAGCCGTAGAGCTTCGCTAATTTCTGCTCGTCCGTAGATTCCAGGTGCAATTGCCATTTGCCCACCTCGGCGCCCCAGATGATTTCGGTGTTGTCTTTTGTGTAAAGGATAATATGTGCGTGACGGCTGTTTTCGCGGCCGTTGAAATTGCTTACGTCGATGCGATCTATCTCATCGAGCAGAGGCTTGTCGGGCGTGAGTGTTCTGTCCATGTCTCCGAGCCTGTCTAATATCGTGATAGCGGCGGCGAGATCATCGTGCGGCCAGACTTTGCCCAGCGGCGGGATTTTCGTAATCACCGGCAGTCCCTTTACCTCGACTATCGGCAGGTTCGGCATTGGGATGTAGTCCAGTACGGCCTGCTCGGCATCCACGTAGAATTTAATCATGCCCGATTTAATCAGAGCAACGGGTTTTCGCCACTTGCCCTCGACGCGAAGACGGTCGTGGGTGGTTCGTACTTTTACTTCGTCCAGCCAGGGGATGAGCTCCTCGATATTTCGCTGCACCGATAAAGCGGTGTCTTCGTCAAGTCTCAGATTGCCGGCCCTTCCGGTCGCGATGGTATAGACTTTCTCTTTGAGCTCGTCACTGACCCAGAGGGGGACGTCGGCAAGCTCCAGGTCGATTATCCCTTTACCCGCCGGGAAAGTCTTTTTCACGTATTTTTCGAGGGATATAAGCCCGATGACGATACCGCAAATAACACAGGCGGCCGCCAGAACTTTCAGAATAGTTATCAAACTCGGCCCGAACCAGCTAACATGGTGTCTTTTTTTCTTTTTGGAGCCGCCGATCCTGAGTGATATTCTTTTTGTCTTGCTCTTTTTTCTTTTTCTGACTGTCATTATCTCGTATCTTGCTTTATGCTTGGCGCCTGGCAAGCGACGAACATGCCGCCTCGACGATTTTTGCGCATAAATCGCTCATGGGAAGTCCCGCCTTTACCGCCGCCTTGGGCAAAAGTGAATGACTTGTAAAACCCGGGATCGTATTGGCCTCCAGGGCGTAAGCGATTTTCTCGCCGCTCAGGAGGAAATCGATCCGTGCGAAGTGCCGGCAGCCAAGTGCGTTGAAGCAGTCGATCGCGGCCCGGCTGATGTTCGCAGCCACATCCGCCTCCGTGATTGTATCGAATAAAAATTCCGTTTGCTCGTCGATGTATTTTGCGTGATAGTCATAGAAGCCGCTTTGTGTTCGCACCTCGATGATCGGCAGAGCCTCGCCGTGCAGGATGCCGACGGTCACTTCGGTGCCCGGCACGAATTCTTCGATCATACAATCGCCGAACTCGCTGAATGTTTCCCGCGCGGCGCGCAGGGCTTCCTTCGCCGTCGAGACGATGCTGACACCGACGCTGCTTCCCTGCCTTATGGGTTTTACCACGTATTTGTCCGGGAAATCCCGCAATCGTTCTTCAAGCAGGCTGATATCGGAGCCGGAGCCGAACTCAACAGCCGCAGGTGTGGCTACGCCAGCCCGGTCGAAGATTTTTTTGCCGGCCATTTTATCGAATGCCAGTCTGCTTGCCGTCGGCCCGCTTCCGACGTACAGAAGGGATTTGTCCTCGAGTATCTGCTGGAGCCGGCCGTCTTCGCCGAACTCGCCGTGCAATGCCGGAAAGAACACGTCGATGCTGCCGTCGTCCAGTATTTCAAGGTAGTCCGGCCGGATATCGGATGTCACCACCTCGTAGCCG
>DQCG01000130.1:412-4989 GCA_003533825.1 Phycisphaerales bacterium | reverse complement strand
TCGAGCTGTTTAGTGACGTAGGCGTATTTGACAAAAACTTCAAGAATACGATTCTGGATGACGAAGCAGGCACATCAATAAAGAACGGTTCCGGGTCGTTTACCGGACTCTTCAAACCCGAGAGCTCACTTTCGAAGTTCGATGGTAAAAATACTGAGGGCACCTGGAAGCTCAAGGTCAGGGATGACTGGCCCTCCGGTACCGGGACTCTGAATTCATGGAGACTGGTCATCGAATCACCTATTATCATCAATTGGGCCCCTGTAGCTGATCGTGCTTCGCAGGATTTGTACTTCAGCGACAATTTTGACGATTTTAACGATTTGGGTGAAGCAGCATTTCAGGGTAACCTGGCAGCAGACGCGTCAGGCGTTGAGGTTGATCTCGACCTAGGCCAGGAATACTTCTGGCGGGTCGATTCTCTGGATCCGTGCGATATTGTGTTGGGAGAAGCCGATATCTGGAGCTTCTCGACTATGGATATCAATGACACCAATGAAGCTGCAACCAATCTCGTCCCGGCTGATGGAGCAATCGATATCGGCCCGAACACCATTCTTAGCTGGTCGCATGGATTCAGCGCCGTTACAAGCGATGTATACTTCGGGACCGACGAATCTCCGGGGTATTTGGATACGACGACAGGAACCAGCTTTGACGTGGGCAGGCTCACACCCAGCACGGTTTACTACTGGCAGATCGACGAGATCGACGCCGACGGCAATTTACACGCCGGCGCTGTCTTGAGCTTTACGACCGTTATCGGTGAAGCTACAGAACCCGATCCGGCCGATCTCGCCGTCGATGTGCCCGTGGATGCCGTCCTTAGCTGGACAGCCGGAGCTACCGCCGTCTCGTACGATGTGTATTTCGGAGGCGCAGGTGCGATGGAATACATGGGCAACCAGGCCGAGACCACATTCGATCCCTGTGGCCTTGCATACGCTGCTGCTTACGAATGGCAGGTCGATGCACTCGAGGAAGATGGTACGACGTTTGCCGGCACCGTATGGAGCTTTTCGACTCCATCCGGTCAAGCTTCGGATCCTGATCCGGCGGATGGCGCCGTCATTGAGAGAACGTCCAAGACGTTAACCTGGACTGCCGGTGATGGTGCGGCCATTCACGATGTGTACTTCGGAACAGACCCGGATGCACTTCAGTACCAGGATAGCAAAACCGGAACGAGTTTTGCGGTTGGCATAAAGGGCAGGCCTGTCCCGGATGGCCTTGCTGCCGGTACGACATACTACTGGCAAATCGTTGAGGTCGAGGGCGATGGAATCACGGTACATGAAAGTCCCGTCTGGAGCTTTAGTATTCCGCCAATGACAGCCTACGATCCCAGCCCGGCCGACGGCGAAGAACTCGCTTCGGATGCAGTTGTTGTGCTTAGCTGGACGGCAGGCTTTGGTGCTAATCAGCACGCGGTCTATTTCGGTGAAGATCCCAATGCTGTCGCCGATGCGGTCGGAGCGGCTCCATTACCGGAGACGACCTTTGATCCCGGTGCTCTCGAAGCAGGAAAGACTTACTTCTGGCGTGTCGATGAGGAAAATTCTGCCGGAACAGTAACAGGCGATGTATGGAGCTTCTCATTGGCAGAAGCGGAAGCCGAGCCGGAACCGGAACCGGTGCCGAACCTGCTGGAGATGGTCGTGCTGCTCAACACAGAAGGCGATTTAGCAGGAACTCTTGACACGCTCATCGCGGCCGTGACGGCTACCGATTTGGCCGAAGGGCTGTCTACCGATAATGTGACAGTCTTTGCTCCGACGGACGATGCATTCGCCGCTCTGGAGTTGACGGACGAGAACGTTGGGCAACTGGATCTGGAGTATTTAACTGATGTGCTGCTGTACCACGGAACCGCAGGCAGCCTGCTCGCGGTTGATGTGCTGGCGGTTGAACAAATCGAAATGCTCAACGGCGACATTGTTTACCAGTACGTCGGTGTTCTTACAGACAATCTCGGCAGAAAATCTCAGATCACAGCGACAGACATGGAGGCTTCGAATGGCGTGATCCACGTTATTAATTCTGTCCTGCTGCCGGAATTGCCGCCGGAACCAGAACCCGAGCCCGAGCCAGAGCCCGAACCCGAACCGGAAGCGTAAGTCAGGATTTATACCAATATAAGTTAATTCTTGTGCCCAGGCATACAAGAGTCAACAGCATAAATAGCTTTGTATAAAGGCTTTAGATGCTATAGAGTGTTGAAATAAGGCGCATTTGTTAATTATAATTGGTATTAGGTGATAATTTAGTTTGGTTGGTTAAAACCACAGATTAGTATTAATTTGGGGCCTGTATCGAATAATTCGATACAGGCCCCGTTGTTTAAAAGCAGTGGCGGCTTGCAAAGAACGTGGAAAAATCGATAAATTTTTCTTGACGGATTGACATATTGTATGGTATTATAGTAATTTGAAAATATATATTTGTATCAGCAGGTATATGAGGAGTTTCTTTTTCCGGCAGGTGGGTTTGTCGTAGTTGTTTTTGAACTCTCCAATGGATTGTCTGCGGAATGGGATGGAGCGGAAAATAGTATAGTTACGACCATTGGATTCGTGTGATTCAGAGTTGCGAACCTTACTTTTATGTTATTCGCTAACTTGTGATGAAAGGAGGTGGTGTCAGATCGCAAAAACTTGTCGCGGGTAGATAAGGTACGGATACGATCCAACAAAAAGTAAGGATTGTTCTCGGTCGGTTATATTTCAAACTTTATTAAGATGAGGAGGACTATGATGTTCAAGAAATTTATTGTATTAACTTCTTTAATTTTGGTACTTGGTCTGATCGGTTCAGGTGCGGCCTTCGGCGATGTGATCGAAATCAAAATCGCCAATGGAGGTGACGATGCCGAGCAGCACCTCGATGACGGTGATATGGATATAGGCAGCAGCGACCTGGAGCTGGCTAATGAAGACGAGGGAGAGCCGGCCACAGATGAGCAGGTCATCGGCCTGCGCTTTCTGGACATTCCGCTTGACAAAGACTCCGAGCTCACCAGTGCATACGTAGAAGTCGAGGTTGATAAGGTTGACAAGCTGGGCAGCGAGGCCCCGGTGAATCTTATTATCGAAGGCGAGCTGGTCCCCGATGCAGCAGCGTTCGAGGATGTTGCAAACAATATTACGGACAGAGCCGTGACAACAGCGCAGGTGAAATGGTCCATTCCAGCCTGGACCGAGAAGAACGCCAAATTCCAGACACCCGACATTTCCAGTATCCTGCTGGAAATCGCCGGTCAGGAGGGCTGGGCAAAAGGCAATGCCATCGTCCTGATTTTAAGAGACGACAAGGACGATCCCTCAACAGGTCTTCGTGAGGCCGAATCTTTGGAAGGTGAATCTAATGCAGCACCACTGCTGCATTTGGAAGGCCCTAACCTGATAAGAGTCGCCACCGAACCATCTCCGGCCGATGGCGCCATAGGGATTTCTCCCACGCCTCCGCTTAGCAGTTATTTCAGCGACGACGTGCCGAAAAGTATTCCGGATTCGGGCGAAACCTCGTCTTCTTTGGAAGTGGCGGATGCACTTACAANNCAAGAATAACGCCGACCTGGAAGTGTACCTCATAGGCCCCGATGGCACACAGGTCGAGCTGTTTAGTGACGTTGGCGTATTTGACAAAAACTTCAAGAATACTATTCTGGATGACGAAGCAGGCACATCAATAAAGAACGGTTCCGGGTCGTTTACCGGACTCTTCAAACCCGAGAGCTCACTATCGAAGTTCGATGGTAAAAATACTGAGGGCACCTGGAAGCTCAAGGTTAGGGATGACTGGTCCTCCGGAACCGGGACTCTGAATTCATGGAGACTGGTTATCGAATCGCCAATTATTATTAACTGGGTTCCTGCAGGCAATATTGCTTCGCAGGATTTGTACATCAGCGACAATTTTGACGATTTTAACGATTTGGGTGAAGCAGCATTTCAGGGTAACGTTGCAGCCGAAGCGGCAGCCGTTGAGGTCGCTCTCGATGCGGGCCAGACTTACTACTGGCGGGTTAATGCCCTGGATGCGAACGGTGTCCTGATCGAAGAATCCGATATCTGGAGCTTTTCGACTTCACCGGGCAACATCGCGATAGACCTGCGTGTTGCCGACGGCGATGACGACGCCGAAGAGCATATACTGGACAACGGCGATATGGAAGGCCTGGGCAGCAGCGACCTCGAGCTGGGCTATGAAGGCGGTTCCGATGATCCCAACAACCTGCAGACGATCGGTTGTCGATGGGTGGACGTCGGCCTTAACGCCGATGATAAACTCCTGGAAGCATGGGTGCAGTTCAGCGCCGATGACGTAGATAACAGCCGCCACGAAGGTCCTGTGAGCCTGGTTATCCAGGGTGAACTTTCTCCCGACCCTAACGCTTTCAGCTCGGCAGACGGTGACATTACGGCAAGGCCGACAACAGAAGCGGCCGTGAACTGGGAAGTGCCGCAGTGGATGACTGTCAACGCCCAGGGGCCCGACGAGCAGACCCCGGATATCACCAGCATTATCGAGGAGATAATCGGTCAGGAGGGATGGGCCAGCGGTAACGCGTTAGTGTT
>DQCG01000130.1:0-402 GCA_003533825.1 Phycisphaerales bacterium | reverse complement strand
ACGTTTGCGGACGATCCGTGCAATCCTTCAGCGGGAACTCGCGAAGCCGATGCTTATGACGACGGTGCGGATGTTGCGCCGCTGCTGCATATAGCAGCTATCGGCGAACTTGCCGGTAATTTCGTCCCGGCCGATGGAGCTATCGATATCGTCCAGAGCGCGATGCTGAAATGGTCGCATGGAGCGAGCGCCGTTACAAGCGATGTATACTTCGGGACCGACGAATCTCCTGGGTACCTGGATACGACGACAGGAACCAGCTTTGACGTGGGCAAGCTTGCAACCAGCACGACCTATTACTGGCGGATCGACGAGATCGACGCCGACGGCAATGCAAACGCCGGCGCTGTCTTGAGCTTTACGACCGTTATTGGTGAGGCTACGGAACCCGATCCGGCCGAT
>DQCG01000353.1 GCA_003533825.1 Phycisphaerales bacterium | reverse complement strand
TATCCCATCTGGACACCGGTAATCGGCCCCGGAATGTTCGGCGGCGGCATCGTCTATGCCGGTGTCATGGATCATCTGTCCGTCGGAATGATTATCGGAGCCGACTGGAAGTACAGCGACTTAAACGTGCAGGATGCTCTGACCAATTTCAAGAATCACAAATTCGTCAAACAGTTCATCGACGGCGGCACGGTCGTCGAGGCCGGCGCTAAAATGATTCCCGAGGGTGGATATTACGCCATCCCGAGAGACCCGGAAACTTCCAGCATCGGCAAAGGCAATGTCATGATCCTGGGTGACAGCGCCGGCTTTGTGAATATGCACAAAATCAAGGGCCTGCACAACGCTATCGACTCGGGAATGCAGGCGGCAGTGGCAATTACCCATAACCTCGACAATCCCGAATCTGCGGCATTGAAGTATACCGAGCTGGTTGACCAATCGAACATCGCCAAAGAAATGAAATCGGCGAAAAACTTCCGGCAGACGGTTGCTAAATTCGGACCTTTGCAGGGTATGCCGCTCTCGGTTCTTGGAGGCCTGCTGCCGAAGTTTGAGGTTGAGAAGGATTACGAGGCGATGTCGGTCGCTCAATACCGCCTCAAACCCGATCAAAATTTCGATAAAGATACGTTCACCGCAGTGGCGGCAACCGAGCACCGCGAGGAGGAACCCTCGCATCTGAAAATCCTGGACGGCGACATTTGCAAAACCAAATGCTCGCCGGAATTCAACAGTCCGTGTATTACGTTCTGTCCGGCGGGGGTCTATGAGACGATTCACGACCAGGTCAAGCCGGCCAATCCGTCCAACTGCCTGCATTGTAAGACCTGCCAGAGGAAATGTCCGTTCGACAATATCAGGTGGACGGTACCCGAAGGCGGCGGCGGACCACGCTATAAGAGAATGTAGAAAACGCCGATAGCAGTACGATTAAGAACCGGCTCAACCAAAATACTACGGGCTATACGTCCGCAGGCACTGTTGTTTTTCTCCATTAGTGCATTTGTGCATCAATATAGGACCTGTTTGCCTGTCGGTTCCCATAATAACATCACAAGGGGAAAATTGTATCAGGTCTGTTATGAGAATGGGTGAATCATTTAAAGAAATATTTTTATAATGCCGAAATTGAAGATATCTGATGGGAGGCAGGGGCAGAGAAAATCCTCCTTTTATGAATGGTCGCATTAGAATGCTCGATACTCTGATAAATATTGAGGGTGAATGATGGCAGCTCAGTCAAGGCAGACGAAAGTTCTTGTAACACTACTGGTTTCAATAGTAATCTGCACAATTATCTTGAATACCCTGGGTCACAATCCCCCCTCCGCGGGAGCATTTTGCCTTTCACAGTATTACCGTCTTGTTCCCGTCGAAAAATTAATTCGCTCGCGAGAAGTCGAGCACCCGGGATACTGGAAGTGGATCGAAATTTACTATGACGAGGGTGGCTCCGACGGTCTTTTGCTGTCCGGCATCGATTCGGGTATTGAAAAATTGGATTCGCAGAGCGGCGTTTCCAATCAGGAGGATATGGACTGCCATTTTATTATCTGCAACGGGCGTATCGGACTCGACGGCCAGATAAAGTCGACTGAAAAATGGAAAAAGCAGCTCCCGGTGACTCGTACGCCGGACAATAATATGCGAAGTGCCTGGCAAAATGAACAGACTATCTACATCTGTATCGTAACGAATAGTAACACCCCTCAGCCGACCAACTTCCAGATTAAAAGAGCCGATGTCCTTGTCGAGGAGCTGTGCAGAGAATTCAACGTCAAGTCTGAATCAATTCTATACCCCAATAACGGGCGGTATTAACAAAGGTTCCTCGCAATACACCTTACTAACTCAATCTGACCGATTCGTGCTGTCATCTCTGCGAAGTACGTGTTTAGCCAGGGAAAAGCCATCCCCATCGGAGATAAACAACAATCGGGATGAGGCTGCCACACAACAGAATTGATGGAAACCGGGTGGCAGCCTCAAGCTTGGACCACCGCAAGGCGGGATTCAAGCTTGGGGATGGTTGCGAATACCAGAGGCAGGTTAAACACGTACCCTGCGAAAGCAGGTGCGGTAATGGCAAATAGTGTATGGTGTTGTGATTGGGTGACTTACCATGTCGTTCGACTCAACAAGAATCAGTTTGAGTTGCTAAATCAGGCCAAAGACTTTTCCGGTTATCTTTTTGCATTCATATAGGACCTAAAAATTACATGCTCCTATAATAACGTCAAAAAGCCAGCCAAACTGAAGGCTTGTGCGAACGGGTAAATCTACGTAAAGTGACTTTTTTGTAAAGCCGAACTACGAATGATTTTAAGTTGTTCTAATGAGAATAAGTTGTTGGCGCCGGATATGCCAACCTTATGAAAGGAATCGATGATGCTGTCGGACTTTGTATTTGGCTGGTTCAGTATGGACATGGGTATCGATCTCGGCACCTGCTCTACTTTGGTTTGTATCCGTGACAAGGGTATTGTCCTGAACGAACCCTCCGTCGTTGCCGTCCGCAAGGGAACCAATATCGTCCTGAATAACGGCGAAGCGGTCGGGCTGGTTGCCCGTGAAATGCTGGGCAAAACGCCCGGCTCGATTAGTGCGATAAGACCGCTCAAAGATGGTGTGATCAGCGACTTCGAAGTTACCGAGTCAATGCTGGCCTATTTTATCCGTAAAGCCCACGGCGGCGGAATCGTCAGGCCTCGCGTGGTGATAGCCGTGCCCTGTGGAATAACCGATGTCGAACGCCAGGCGGTTATCGGGACCGCAGAACGCGCGGGCGCCCGCAAAGTCTATCTTGTGGAAGAGCCGATGGCCGCCGGAATAGGAGCCGGACTGCCTATAATAGAGCCTACCGCTTCGATGATTGTCGACATAGGCGGAGGAACTACCGAAGTGGCCATCATGAGCCTGGCTGATGTCGCCTCGTGCGAATCGATACGAGTCGGCGGCGATGATATGGATGAGGCCATTATTAATCATCTCAAGAAAACTTATAACCTGCTTCTCGGTGAGGCGAGAGCCGAAAAGGTCAAAATGCAAATCGGCTCTGTCACTCCGCTCGAAAAGGAGCTGACAATGGAAGTCGCCGGCAGGGACACCATATCGGGTATGCCGAGGAAAATTGTTATAACAAGTGAGGAAATCCGTGAAGCTCTCCGCAGCCCGATTGCCGCAATCCTCGAAACGGTTACTGCATCCCTGGAAAAGGCCGAGCCGGAACTGGCCGCCGATCTCATTGACAACGGCATACATATCTGCGGCGGCGGATCACTGCTTCGCGGAATGGATACGGCATTGACCAATGCGACCGGACTCAAAGTCCAGATAGTCGAAGACCCATTAAGCTCCGTAGCCAGGGGAACCAGTATATACCTGGAAAATCTGGAGATGTGGAAGGATACAATGGACCGTAGCGAGTATGGAAGGCTGCAATACGCAACAAGTCGTGTATAAGACGCTAAACGATCATGATTTACAGGCAGAGCAAAGTTCCTGAACGAGTCTTGTTTATCTCATTTTTGCTGACGGGGCTCATTTTTCTTTTTGCCCCGCAGAGACTGACAAATAAATTCCAGTATACTTTTGTCCGTGTTTTTTGCCGGCCTTTAAGTATTGGCAGGGACATTTTGCTCTCTGCATCCGGATTGATGGCTTCGGCGGAGGGTTCCACAACAGACTTCGTGAGCCGTGAAAGATACGACAAGCTTCATAACCATCTTGCCAACATGACCGAATGGCTCAAGCAGGAACGCCGGAAGGTCGAAACGCTGTCGGGGCTGCGCAATCGTACCGTCTGGAAGGGCGCGAAGTTTGTCCTGGCCGATATAATTACCGCCTCTACGAACGGATTGCACTGCGAGCTTATTATCAATCGCGGCGAGGAAGACGGCCTGGCCGTGAATCAATTCGTCCTGGCCGAAGACAGCATCGTCGGAACCGTATCCAATGTCGATACACGCACGGCCAGAGTCAGGTTGATTACCGATCCGGGATCCAAAATACCCATAAAGATAGCTCAGCTTTCCAAAGACAGAATCATGCAGGGCACGGGCAAGGATTCCGCCAAGGTCAAATTAGTTCCCACCAAGTTCAAAATCAATACCGGCGATATCGTATTCGCTCAGAAAAAGCCCGGATTCCTGAGCACTCCCGTTATCGCAGGGACGGTGGCCCAGTGCGAAAGCAGCAAGGAAAATCCCCTGCTCTGGGACATAACCGTAAAACCCGCCTGTGACATAGCAAGCCTGACCGAAGTCACCATCATTATAATGAATCCGCGATAGATCAAATCCTAGGTCTATGGGGACAGAGTCCCCGGAAAATCTATGACTATTGTGCTGCCGGACGGCTCGTAACCGTCAAAACCGACCGTGTTGCACTTCGCATGTTAATGCGCACTTGTCAAAAATAAGTTGTAAAAAAAGACCTGACCCTAATATTACTCAGATCAGAGATGAGGGAGGCTCTATTACAATGAGAATTGCTTATCTTCATGCCATTCGTGACTGTCCCTAATAAAAATCTAGCAGCAAACAGGAAGGCAGTCAATCATTATTTAT
>DQCG01000439.1:14764-26195 GCA_003533825.1 Phycisphaerales bacterium | reverse complement strand
GACTAATGTAATGGTTATTTCGGACGAGATTTACGAAAAGCTCATCTACGGCAATACAAAGTTCGTGAGCTTTGCTTCGTTGAGCGAGGATGCCTTCAGCAGAACGCTGACTCTGAACGGCTTTAGCAAGACTTACTCGATGACCGGATGGCGGCTGGGATATACGGCCGGGCCGCTGGAAACCATCAAGGCGATGGGGCGGCTCCAGTCTCACATGACCTCGAATCCTGTAACTTTCGGCCAGTACGCGGCGATCGCGGCCATGGGCGAGCCATCAGCGGCGGCTATCGAGCACATGAGGGCCGAATTCGAGCGGCGGGGAAAATATATGGCCGAGCGGCTGAACGGCATCGAAGGCATCGAATGCGCCGAGGCAACCGGCGCTTTTTACTGTTTCCCTGATGTTTCCGCCCATTATGGCCGAAATATTAATGGGGCAAAGATTACCGGCAGCATGGACTTTGCCAAAGCACTGCTGGAACAGGCCAACGTGGCCCTGGTTCCGGGACTGCCGTTTGGGTGCGATAATAATGTGCGTTTGAGTTTTGCCTGTTCGCTCGAACAGATTACCAAAGGATTAGATAGACTTCAAGAATGGCTAAGTCAGTAAAGAGCAAGAAACGCAGTGTCCCCACTCGGCGTGAGGAATATTCTGCGGTCCCCGAACAGGCAGTACAGACGGTTAAGCACAGTGCGTTATCCGGATGGCCCATGATTATCGGCTGGCTGGCGATGCTCATTTTTACCGTTCATGCCTGCACGCACATGGTTGCCGCCGGTGATACGTGGGTTGCGATGGCCTGCGGGCGGCATTTCGTTAATCACGGCGTCGATACAATCGAGCCGTTTAGCGCCAACTCGCACAAGGCGGGGCCGACGGAAGAAGAGGTTAAGATCTGGCCCGATTGGGCCCAGTGGATTACAGGCAAAGTCGGCATTAAAACAGTAAAAGCCGTGCATCCGACCGGCTGGGTCAATCAGAACTGGCTGACGCATGTTATCTTTTACACTCTGGTTCCCAAATCATCCTACGCGGACGGCATGAGCTTTTCATCGAATGCGCTCGTTTACTGGAAGTTTGCCATTTATATATTGACCGTGATTTGTGTCTATTACACCGGCCGGCTGCTTGGTGCCAACCCGGCACTTTGCGCGGTGTTCTCCTGCTTCGCGATGTTCATAGGTCGATCGTTTCTCGATGTTCGCCCGGCGGGTTTCTCGAATCTGCTGGTCGCCGTCTTTCTTATGATACTCGTGCTGACCACGTATCGAAACATACTGTATATATGGCTTATCTTTCCGGTGACGGTTTTCTGGTGCAACGTCCACGGCGGATATATATACGTTTTCATTATGCTGGTTCCGTACGTGGGTCTCAACCTTCTGACGAGCATTTCGAAAAAAAGGTTCATCTCCATCGGACGAAAGGGGATATACCACACTATGACCGCGGGATTTGTCGCTTTTATAGCGACTATTGTGTTCAACCCGTTCCATTTTACGAACCTTACTCATACGTTTGTCATCAGCGTCAGTAAACACGCCGAGCGATGGCGTGACATTCACGAGTGGAGGTCAGCTTTCGACTGGTCCAACCGTGTCGGTACGGGTTTTCCGTTTTTAGTGCTGTATATTCTCGGCATCGGCACATTGATCCTCTGGCTGTTTTCCCGCTTTCTCAGGCCGAGATTGCTCAAAGCGCCTAAAAATGAGCTTGAGACCCAGAGGAGGGCGTATAACAAGCTTTCGATGGTTTTCGGCTACATGGCGGCCGTGCTGGTCAGTTGGGTGACATTCGTCAGTTTTTCGCTTCTTGAGCTTGATTTCGTCAGCTTCTTCTGGTGTGCGGTTTTTGTTACTATTATTTTCCTGAGTATTTATAAAAACGTTCACTTCATTTACCTGGCGGTTCTGTTGACCCTGCTGGCCTTATGGTCTGGTAATCCGGCCGCCGGTTATAACTGCAGATATTTCTATCCTTTCGTAATCCTACCCGTATATGTCGTACTGTATATTCTTGCTTCGTTGTTTTCCAAGTCGATAAAATACAAACCCGAGAACGTTGCCTTCGTGACCCTGGCGGCTGTAGTCTCGCTGCTGCTAATGACAGTGATCTTTAATCCGTTCAAGTTCGAAAATCCGGTATGGAACATAGGGCAATTTTTCGACCTGCAACGGCTGTGGCGCCCGAGATACGAACGTAACGTCGGATTGACCTATTCGCGATTATTCGACGCGTTTTATATTCTGAATATGGCCTCGATCATTTTATGGCTTGTTATTCCCTACCTGAAAGAAGTCGTCAGCAGGGCACAAAGCCAGTCAAATCAGAAGCCGAAAGGCCGGACGTATGAATTGCCCGGGATCGATCTTGCCGTAATCACCATTGCGGCCCTGACGATTTATATGGCCATCCGTTCCCGCAGGTTCATACCGATCGCCAGCTATGCGGCCTGTCCCGTCGCGGCGATGCTTATCGACCAGCTCATTCGCGGGATTTCGGCCAGCCGGAACTTCTATACCAAAAATCGCCTGACTGTTTCCCCGATGCCGCACAGCCTGCAACTGGCTTTTACCGTTGCCGGTGTCGTAGCGGTCATTTTTTTCGGTACGTGGTGGGGACTTAAGTTCAAGTGTGTCTACCTCGACCCATGGCCTTCGGACCCGAAACTAAGTTCCGTCTTTATGCGTATGACCGCATCGGATGCCAAACCTTTCTACGCCATGAAGTTCATCAAAGATAACAAGCTGGAAGGGAAGATGTTTAACTACTGGACTGAGGGCGGTTTCATCGCCTGGGGCCAGAAGCCCGACCCGAAGACCGGCCGGACACCTTTGCAGTTGTTCATGGACGGCAGGGCACAGGCGGCTTACAACCGCGATACCTTTGACATCTGGACATATATTATATCCGGCGGACTTCCCGGTTCAGTTGGATACCAAATCATGCAGGCCGCTGGCATTAGATCACATAATACCGGAATTAAGTTGGATCAAATATTGACACCGGAAAATGTTGTCGAACTTGGGCAATCCTTTAGCGATGAGCTTGAAAAACGCGGCGTCTGGGTCGTTTTAATGCCATCGGCCGTATATAATGACCCTGACAAACCAGCTGCTTACTTCGTTATAAAGGGTTTAGAGCAGAATTTGAACTGGCCGATTGTATTTCTAAATAACCGGCAAAAGTTGTTCGTCGATGTAAGAACGCCCCGGGGCAGAGAGCTTTTCGACGGTATATTCAACGACAAGACCATCTATCCGGACGAATATCACAAAAACCTGATTCGCGCCCATAGCTGGCTGTATTATCGTCAAGGGATAGAAGAAAAAAAGAAGGCCCTTGATTTCGCGATAACGGCATTCAACCTAAACCCGATGCCGACCACCATTCTTGAAATACTCCTTATGGGCTCGAACTTCGCCGAACTAAACTCCAGCGTTAATAAATTCTGCCTGGATTATTTCAACGAGTTTACGAAAAAAGAAAAGATTTGGGCCAGGCAGGACGGCTACAGGCACAAAGTTGAATCGGTACGATTAGTGTGCTACCATCTGAGGAAGCTCGCACAGACCCAAAGAAATACTAAACTTGTGAACTTTTACGCCGACAAGGAAAATGAATATTTGGGTGAAATGGCGAGGATACATCAAAGCAAGAGGTGGTAATGGTTTCAATCAGCGTTTTTTTCCCCTGCTACAACGAGCAGGAAAATGTTGGCCGGACCGTTGAAAAGGCACTTGTGGTCATGGAGAAGCTCAACGCTGATTTTGAGGTAATTATTGTCGACGACGGCAGCACGGACGGCACAGGTCAAATCGCCGACGAGATTGCCGCCGGGAACAGCAGGGTAAAAGTAGTGCATCATAAAAGTAATCTTGGATATGGGGCAGCGCTGCAATCGGGTTTCAAAGCGGCAACAAAAGAGCTTGTCTTTTACACCGACGGTGACGGCCAGTTCGATATTAACGAAATGCCGGCACTGCTGCCTTTGATGGAGCAGTACGATATCGCGAGCTGCTACCGGCTGAATCGCCGGGACTCTGCAATTCGGAAGATCAACGGTTGGTGCTGGACCAAACTGGTCTGCCTGCTGTTTGGCCTGAAAATCCACGACATCGACTGTGCTTTCAAGTTATACAAAAGGGAGATTTTCGACAACATCGAGTTGTCGAGTACCGGTGCCCTGATTGACACAGAGATACTGGCCCGTGCCGCCCGCGAGGGATACAGTATAACTCAAAAAGGCGTGCATCATTATCCGCGTACGGCGGGCTTACCGAGCGGTGCAAATCCGCGCGTGATTTTGCGTGCGTTCAAGGAGCTCTTCAGTTTGCAACACCGAATCCGGGGCGGAAATTGATGATTGAAACGAAATACGACATTGAAATTACGACTTGCGCATTATGAACGAGGGAAAAGTCAATTTGTTCGTCTACGGCTCACTCCGTGACAGAAGAATATTCCAGTCGGTTAGTGGTTTTAGCTTTGCACGAAAGGCCTCCAAGCTCGACCACAAGATACTTTTTGCCGAACCTGCGCTGCTGCCGCATTACCGGCGGGTCAGCCCGGACAATGTCTATTACTATGCCATTTCAGCACGATCTTCGAGGATCGAAGGCTTTGTAATCAATGATATTCCCGCCCCGGCAATGGCTGAAATCGACAGGTATGAAGGCAAGCGTTACGAAAGAGAGAGCGTCCAGGTCAACACGGCGAACGGCCCCATCGAAGCCCAGGCCTACCTGGTAACTCACGACTCAATGGAAAAGCACTTCGGTGACAGGTTTCATGTCAACCTTATACATGAGCTGTGGCTGCGAAAACGCATCGAGAAATTCATCAAAAGACGCACTCGTCCCGGCGAACGAACGGTAGACGCCGAATCGGAACGCCGGGCCGATCGAGAGTTGCTCGCAACTACCGAACGCGACCTGGTTATGAGCCATTACCGCACGGATGCCGTTAGCGACTATTATCTTGAGCACGAGCTGGACCGCCCCCGCCCAAGTATAAAAAAACTGTACGACTATCCAGAAGCCAGGCCGTTTATCAAAAATTATCTGGCTTTAGCCGTAAGGCAGGTCCTGCTTAATCAGCTCGAGGAACAGATCCAGTCGCGATACCGCTTCGAACTCGATCGCATGCGCACTTCGGACAGGTATTTCAACCGATCGGTGAGTGTGCTCGCAGCCCTGCAAATGATCAACGGTAACAGCCGTGCCGTCAATTTGATTGTAGACGAATGCCTCAAAACAATGCCTTATGAAAGCAATGATCTTATTGACTATGTTAAATACGCCGTACGTGCATCAAAAAGTATGTTCGATACCCGCGTGGCCAGCGCAAAACTGACTCGAATACGTTCGAATCTTCAGCCCGGACTGGTTCCACTTGGAATTGAGATCGAAATGAGCAACGTCGGAGCGGCAGCCGTCGAGCCGCAGCGAAGCATTCAAAAGCTGGTCGACCCGGTTTATGACGGGTTCAAATATTTCTACGATTTTCACCTCGATGTATTAAGCTGGAAGCTCGGCGGATATATTGACGACCACTCCGGCTCAACCGACCAGGCACGGCGAAGAGGCTTTCTGGAACTTGCGCCGGGAAGGCTGAACATCGCAGGGGAACTGTCTCGCCCGGCAACGGGCGATCCCTGGCTGCTTAATCAGTTGATCAACGGAATCGTCAATTTTTATGATGTTCGCCCGCACAGTTTGCATCTTTCTCTTCAACTTCGCAAAAACCAGATCGGCAATCAGAAGATTCTTCCGCTGGGTTTTGTCAAATGCCTGCTTGTCCTGGGCGGCGGCACGGAGCGAAAGGGTACCGGCCAGTTGTGGATTTCAAGGATGGGATATGACGAGATTAAACAATACGAGTACGGCGAAGAGCTTGTCTTTGCGCGAACTTCCAAGCGCAGGTGGTACCTGGGTGGAGACGATATCGCAAACAAACCCCCGGCGCAGGCGACTACGCACGTCCAGCAGTACAAATTTATTCGCCTGGAAAAAAGAGCCAATTATGAGCCCTTGATCATGTGCCTGAAGGGTCTGCAGCTATCCTACAATCCCGCCGATTATCTGACCGCCGACCAATTGAAGAACAACCCGAGATTGCAGCAGCAATACGAGGAGTTGAAGAAATGGGCCGCCGAACCGACGGAGATCAGCCACCAGATAATCGGCAGGTTTGTCAGAGCCGTCCAGGAGGGCCTGATGAACGAAGGACACCACCGGCCCGCCCATAAGCTGCACTACATCGACTGGGTACTCAGCGCTATTGACGTTCAACTGAGGATGTTCAATAAGCAGCTCAGGCAGATATCGTGACACCGAACATGCGGTCGTGTTAAGTCTCGCGCATCTCCTTCAGTTTTTCCTTTATGAAATCGGCTGTACGGCATGCGGCATCTTTACCGAAACCAAGGCACTTGTGCATCCCGGTATTAAAAGACTGTACGAACTCTTGCGAATTAAATGTCGAAGATGCCGAGTTTTTAGCAAAAGGTTTCACTTCGCCCTCGGGTGCGGGTGCCAGCATGTAGATTGCGGTCGCAAAGCCGGAAAAATAGACGATCAGCAGGAAAATGAATTTGGATCTCCAGCCTCTCAATTTCACTAATATTCCCCCTTCCTGAAGAAACTTTTCGTCGGCCGCTCCCTCCAGCCAGCCTTTATGAGTCTCTATTAAATAATACTACGAAAAACAACGGATGCCAAACGCAAAATCCAAAAAGTGTGGTATTATTGCCCTAAAAGCTGCTTTAAATTAGTACAGACGGCAGCGATTTGGTCTTTGGTCAGATGGTTATGGAAAGGCAGGGCGATGGTCCTTTCAGCGGCGGATTCGGTTATGGGAAAGTCGCCGGATTTGTATCCGAATTTTTCAGCGATAAACGGCATCAAATGCACTGGCGGGAAATAATTGCTTACCTGGATATTCCGGCTACGCATCTGACGCAGAATCCGGTCCCGCTGCTCCATTGTAAAGCCCTCGGCGAGCCGGACAACAAAGACGAACCAGCTCATATCGCAACCAGCCGGCTCGGCAGGTACGATCAGCCGGTCCTCGCCGGCCAGCATTTCGCGATACCATTCAGCTACCTGTTTGCGTTTTGCCTTGATTTCGTCGATTCTCGAAAGCTGCACAATGCCCAGGGCACAGCTTATATCGCTGAGCCGGAAGTTGTAGCCGAGCCTCTCGTGGATCAGCCAGCCGCCGGCCTTGCTCCTGCCCTGATTGCGAAGCGATACGCACAAATCAGCCAGATTGTCGTGGTCGGTCAAAATCATACCGCCTTCGCCGGTTGTAATTTGCTTGTTGGGGTAAAAGCCGAAAACGCTCATCGTGCCGAACGTCCCGACCTTTTTCCCGTTCAATGCCGAACCGAGGGCCTCGCAACTGTCTTCGATGACCGCAAGATTGTGTCTTTTTGCGATTTCACAGACGGCGTCAAATCCGGCGGGATTACCGAAGATCTCCACCGGCAAAACGGCTTTTGTCTTTCCGGTAATGGCCGGTTCGATTTTAGCCGGATCGATATTCAAACTCACCGGGTCGATATCCACAAAAACCGGCCTGGCGCCGGTCATCATTATCGTTGTAGCCGAAGATGCGAAAGTAAACGGAGTGGTAACTACTTCATCACCCGGCTCGATACCCAGCGCCAGCATGCACAAAAACAAACCGCTCGTGCCGCTGTTTACAGCGACGGCACGTTTTGTGCCGATGTACTCTGCGAAAGCCCGCTCGAATTCCGCCAGTTTGGGACCGAGTGACAGATCGGGACTGCGAAGCACGTCACAGACGGCCTCGATTTCCCTTTCAGTGATATCCGGCCGGGACAAATGTATGCACATAACCAAATCACCTAACTACATAAGAGGACAAGAACAATTGACGAGATTGTACCGCCCGCACACGATAAATCAAAGCATTTTCGATACTTAATACGCCGGCAAAATTGAGGCGTTTTTAGCTCTACAGGATTAGCCCTTTGGGTATATAGCAGTAACACTTATGGGACGTCGTATTGAAGAAACCGTCGTTTATTTGCTGCTAATATGAGAATTGCGATTGTCTGTTAAACAGCCCTTGATTTAAAACCGAATATAAAAATGCTTTGATAAACAAATGGTGGGAATCAAGATATGGCGAAGGGCAAAAACGTACTTACAACAGGAGATGTGGCCAAGATTTGTCACGTCGCTCCCCGAACGGTTTCGAAGTGGTTCGATAACGGCCAGCTCAGAGGCTATCGCATACCCGGCAGCAAAGACCGGCGAATCCCGGTCAATGAGCTGGTTCGCTTTATGAAAGTTCATAATATGCCGACGACGGAACTCGCGGTCGGCAAAATCCGTGTGCTCATAGCAGACAGCAACGTCAATACATCTTCGGCACTGGCCGATATCCTGCGAAGCAAGGCCGACTACGAAGTGCAAAACGTCGGCAGCAATTTTGAAACGGGTTCGGTCATCCAGAAATTCTCACCTCATGTCCTGCTGGTCAGCCTCCTGGCTGAAGGTATAGATGCGGCGGCCGTCTGCAAAGGGATTCGCGAGAACGAGGACCTGCGGACAATCAAGATAATCGCCCTCGTTAATAATTTGAGCGATGCGGAATCGACGGCCCTGCTGCAGAAGGGCTTCGACGGTTACGTGTCTTATTCGGCCGACCCTGTCGAGGTAATCAAGAGAATCGAAGAGGCGATAGCTATCATTTATTAGCTACCAAAAGAATCCCGGGCCTTTCTCGATAAAACAACGCCGCCGGATCAATCGATATATCCCATGACCAGAAATATAGCTTCCTGGCGCTGTGTCATCAGCGCCTCGGCCAGCTCCTGCTTGGCCTTAGGCAATGCTTCTCTGGCCTTATCCCTGGCTTGCTGTAAGGCATCTGTCTTCTCTCTGATGTCTTCGTCTGTTGAATTTTCATCTTCCAGAAGGTCGGTGAGTGCCTCGACGATTCTCTCGCATTCGGTCATCTCATCAAGAGCCTTAGCCTTCCCGAAACCGTTGCCCTTCGAACGTCGATGCCAATGAAAGTCCTGTTCTTCTTGACCTCCCCACCCTGGTGCATGGAAGCGCGACTTGCTAAAAAGGTCACGCACTTTCTCGTATTTTGCTTCGATAATCTCCCACTGTTTCTCGTTAACATCTAACAACCGCATCGACGCTTGCTTTACCATGAGATTGAGACGTTCTTCGTCCCGTTCATGTCGCATTCGCCTCCACTTTTCGAGTTCCTTATTATATTCCCACGCAGTCATACCCGGTTTCCACTGGGGAAATATTGATGACATGTAAGGTTGCCTTTGATCCGCAAAGACCGCCACAGAAAAACAAACAACTGATATGAGGATTATTCTATGTTTTACCATGATATTCGTCCTGTCCTTAAAACTACAAAAACTACTTTTGCTTGCTTAATGTTTGCATCAAATCTGCTTTAAAGCCAATCAAAGCCAGTTCATCAATACCAATGCGGCCTCCTGGCGGGTAATCAGTAGCTCACGCAGTTCCTTTTGTGTATCGGACAACTGTCTTATGATTTCAGCTTCTTTGCGTCTGGCCATTCGCAACGCATCCATCGTGCGTCTGGATTGTTCCGGGGTTGTATTCTCGCTTTCCACAAGTTTGATAAGCTCCATAGCAAGTTTTTGGGCAACAGTCCACTCGCTCGGAGCTTTATCTTTCCAGGGTTCATCCCATTGCCAGGTTGGTAAGTTCCGTCCAGCGCGGCCTCTGGAGTTTGTCGAACTGCTGCTTGAGCTTGTTAAACCCATTCCTACGGTCGAGTGTGCCTGGCCACGAAGGTACCGTACTTTTTCCAGCTTCGCTTTGATCAAAATCCATTGCTCTTCTGTTGCTCTTACCGCGTACTTCTCACGTAAGAATTCTTTCTTCATTTCGTCGGCTCTCTTCTGGGCATCTTTACGCCACTGTTCGAGATCGGACCTGGATCGCGGGCTGCGCTCAGCATCAGACTGCCTTGACGTCAGGATAAAATCACGCGGCTGAGAGATCGATTGAACAGTAAAGACCGTTATCGATGAAAATATAATCAATAACAGAATTTTGCTTCGCTTTGTCATAATGATCTCCCTTAAAAAAGCAATCGCTACGTCTTATAGGCCGGAGTGAATATCTGCTTACTGTAAATCAGACGTTCGCCAAAGGAAAATGTTCTTTAAAAAATCAGATATTTTTTCACGAATCGTGAAAAACAATACTTATTAATCAAACTGATCAACTTTTGTCATCCTGAGCGCAACGAAGGATCTCGATGTAGCCGAGGTCATAAAAACGTATCGTTTGATTATGCTTCTATGACATTTAGATTCTTCGCTTCACTTCGTTTCGCTCAGAATGACAAGTTTGAATTACTTAATAATCTTTGAAGCTTCTCATCCATTCGGGCCAGTCTTCCGGGCGGGCGAAGCCGCCCCTGGTCCAGGGTCCTGCCGTGTCGAAGCCGCGATGCCACTTTAGTGTCCACAGCTCCTTTAGGCCGACTTTCCTTGTGGTCCAGTCCATAAACAGGACGTTTACCGCCGCATCGTGCCGATTGATGCAGAAAATGCGCATCTCATCGCCGCCTGTGCCGACGCCCGTTCTCGGCTCACCCTCGAATGTCGGCGGGCTGTCGGTTGGGAATGGCTGGCCGTCGGAACGCCAGGTGCCGTCCGCCATTACCGGCGCGTTGCTCAATCCTTTGTTATTGATATTCCTCCAATAATACTCAAGCTTCCGGCCGCCGCTGGTATCGTCGCTGTCGTATATCCACTCGTTCAGCGCGTAGCTTCCGCAACGAACGCCGTTGTTTTCAATGATCGCGTAGCGGATGGGGGCTCCCTCGGCGTAGGTTTTCGTTGTCATGGGGCAGTAGAGCAGATCCTCGCTGTCGGAATAATACTCCACCAGCCTGCGCATCCAGTCGTAGGCGAGATAGTCGGGGAATTTGCCGTTGTTTTCGTCCGTGTACATCGCCCAGACGAGCCCCCACTGTTTCAGATTGCCCTGGCAGAGCACGGTCTTTGCCTGTTTCCTGACCCGCTGCAGTGCCGGCATCAATATCGACATCAGCAGTGCAATAATGGCAATGACTACCAGAAGTTCGATTAATGTAAATGCCCGCCGACGGCTCAACATGATACTCCTTCTGGGGTCATAGAAATAACTTTACGAAAGTTCGAAAAAAACCTTTTAGGAATTCCCTGCCATTGAGAAAACCGACCTTTCATTATTGTCTTACTCAAACGGATCTTTTTTTAGCCGAACGATATGATAAGTTCTTCAATTACAACAACATAACACAATCTGTCATTCCCGCGAAAGCGGGAATCCACTAAATCCGTTACATTCCTGGATCCCTGCTTTCGCAGTATACGTTTTTAGTCGGCCTCTGGTATTCGCGACCATC
>DQCG01000439.1:0-14670 GCA_003533825.1 Phycisphaerales bacterium | reverse complement strand
ACTGCCGCTTGAGGCTGCCACCCGTTTTTCATTAACTCTATTGGGTGGCAACCTCATCCCGATTGTCTTTTATCGGGATGGGGATGGCTTTCCCCTGGTTAAACGCGTACTTCGCAGGGATGACAGTGCGAGTATCTTAGTAATCCTTAAAGCGTCTGAGCCATTCGGGCCAGTCTTCGGGCCGGACGCCGCCAGCCCTTGTCCACGGGCCGTTTGTGATACACGAACGATGCCATTTCAGCGTCCACAATTCCTTGAGTCCCACATTTCTTACGGACCAGTCCATGAAAAGGAGATTAACGAAGCCATCGTGACGGTTGATGCAGAAATGGTTCATTTCATCCGATGTGCCCTGATTACCTATCCCGAAAGAATCCATAAATTGCGATGGACTATCAGTGTGGCGGGGCCAGGAGTCGTACCACGTGGCATCTCCGAACACCGGTATCATATTCGTACTAACCGGCCTGCCCTCGGTCTGCCTGGTATCAGGTATGACAGTTGTATTGTTCTGGGTATTCCTCCAGAACCATTCCAACCAGCGTGCACCGCGGTCTACCTCGACGGAGTTAGTCCAGGAATTGATGCCGTAACTGAAGACATATTCGTCGAGATAAGCGGCCTTAAACGTGCCCCAATCCATATTGTTTTGCATGACTCTTGTGGCGGTCGGGCACAGTAGCATGTTCGCATTATCCTTGTAGTACGACTGCAGTGCAGTCATCCACCGCCCACCACTTACATCCCTGTTATTGAAGTAGCCATCGTAGTCGTCTGTGTACAGCTTAAAGATTAGACCCCATTGTTTGAGTCTCGCCTGGCAGCTAACCTTCTTCGCCTGGTTCTTTACCCGATTAAGTGCCGGCATCAAAATCGCCATCAGAAGTGCGATAATGGCAATGACGACCAGAAGCTCGATTAATGTAAATCCCCGCCGGCTGCTCATAATGATACTCCTTTTATGGCCTGAATAGGAACTTTACAGACTTTCCGGTAAAATAGAAATCTCTTAGGAATCACCTGCCATTAAGAAAGGCCAGCCTCGAAAGGCTGGCCTTATACTTTTTTAGTAATCTTTATATCGTCTAAGCCAGACGGGCCAGTCCTCAGGCCGGACACCGCCGGCCCTCGTCCACGGCCCCGCCGGCTCGAAGGCACGATGCCATTTCAACGTCCAGTTCTCCTTGAGCCCAACATGTCTTACGGACCAGTCCATAAAAAGGAAATTGACAAACCCATTGTGCCTGTCGATGCAGAAATGGTTCATTTCCCCCGATGTGCCCTTATTGCCTATCCCAAATGCATCCATAGCTGGTGACGGTGTATCTGTGTGGCGCGGCCAGGCGTCATGCCATGTGGCGTCAGCAAATACAGGTATTTTATTTGCGCCTTTAACGTCCAGGGCACTCTTCCAGAACCATTCCTCCAATCGATCACCACGGTCCCCATGCATATAGTTGGTCCAGGAATTTATGCTATAGCTGAAGTTATAAACCATGCTACCGCCTTCGGGAAGAGCGACATCACGTGAGGCGGCCTTAAACGTGCCCCAGTCAGTGTTAATGTCTACCATTAGTCTCGTCGCTGTCGGGCATAAAAGCATGTCCCAATTATCCTTGTAGTACGAGCGCAGTGCGTTCGGCCACAACGTCGTCTCACCGACACCCCAGCCTTCATTGAAGTAGCCGTCATAGTCATCGGTGTACATCTTAAACATAAGACCCCACTGTCTCAGTCTCGCCTGACACGTAACTGACTGGGCCTGCCCCTTTACACGTTGTAAAGCCGGCATCAAAATCGCCATTAATAACGCAATAATGGCGATCACCACCAGAAGCTCAATCAAGGTAAACCCTCTTCGCTTGCTCATTATAATACTCCTTACAATTTGGGAGAATG
Source organism: Phycisphaerales bacterium (assembly GCA_003533825.1). Classification (GTDB taxonomy): domain Bacteria; phylum Planctomycetota; class Phycisphaerae; order Sedimentisphaerales; family Anaerobacaceae; genus JAFGPJ01. Next base: position 12,771 of record DQCG01000439.1, on the reverse strand, counting down.
ATATTTTTTGAAATCAAGGCCGATTTTTAGCTATTTTACCATAGGATTGATGAAAATACAAGCGATAAATAGCGTTTTTTTTCACCTGTCCAAGTCTTTATTATTTCGTTCTCTTTTCCAGCATCAGGGTAAGCAGTTTCACCAACTGCTCTGAATTGACTTGATGTTCGTGTCCATCGACGAATGTGAGTGTATATTTGCCATCAGGCAGCTTTTGCTGCATCAGCACGGCATCGGCATCCTTAATATCGATCGAATCGCCGTACCATATCACATTTTCTCCCCGTTCGCGTAAATGCTCGTATTTTGATCTTGCAATCGAGATGTGGTCTTCGCCGGTACCTCCCCAGTATTTAATCAGGAGGATGCTATCCTTAAAAATTCCGGCTCCTATTGACTCCCGGCCGCCAAATAAATTCAGCAGTAAAATCATCGCAATGATGATTGCCGCCGCCGCGACTGACTTGCTCAATCTCAAATCGATGATAATATTGACCGTATCCCAGCCGATTTTATGCCGGGANNCCCAGCTCAGTCAGGAGTTCTTTGATTTGTTCTTCTTTCATTGCAGCACTCGTTTCTCAGGATTCCCGAACACGACCGGCTGCGTTCGGAGCCCGTTCAAATCATTTCCTTTCTCAGGATTTTTAATGCTCTATTCAGCCTGCTTTTGAAAGTCCCTTGATTTAAGCTCGCCGCCTCTGAGGCTTCGGCAATCGTCAATTGCTGCATATAATGCAAAAAAACCGTCTCCCTCAGTTTCAAAGGCAATCTTTCCACTGCATCCATCAATTTTTCCAGTTGCTCGTTATGCACTATTTTCTCAGGCTCATCCATGCCTTTATGCAGCATTTCATAGCCTTCGATACCGACGAGTTCCTTGTGTTTGTGTCTGCGCCAATGAAGCTTCGAAACATTACTTGCGATACGATAAATCCAGCCATTTAACACCTTGCCGTCTTTCAACTGGCCTATATGGTGCCAGGCATTGAAAAAACACTCCTGCGTCAGGTCTTCACTTACCTGGCGATCATGGCCGAATTTCCTCATAAACAAATAAATCTGCTGATAATACGCATCCACAAGCTCGGCTGCCGCCGTCCGGTCGCCGGCTCTTAATCGCTCAGCAAGGGAATCCCGGCGTTCACTCAAATTCCTTTTATCTCTGTCAAGATTCCGCTTCGTGCTTTTAAGATACGCCAAATCAGCCTTCTGTTCTGCTAATTTTGCCTTTTTTTCCATATATTTTTTAATATCCTAATCAGGCCGCTGACAGTGTACCGTTAAAGCCGTCAGTCTGCAACATCAAAACCGCTTAACAACACAGCAGGGCTATGGCAAGCTGCACGTCTGCATGGGATTTACTTGTCCTGATCACGACTCAAAATAGGCACCCGGTATGTGACGGACGGGTGGGATTCATCGTCTGGAGAACCGCCGTAACACAAATAATGGGCTGATTGCATGAAACCGGTTTTTATCATGCAGAAGAATGAAGAAAATGGTTGATATGACACTTTTGTTGTGAAATAATATGGTGCCGTATGAAAACCAGGATGAAAAAACTGCTGACTCTAATCGGATTTGCTTTTTGCCTGTGCAGCCTGGCGAGGGCCGAGCTGGCAGAGCAAATTGACGGTATAATCAGCGAATCTTTACAGAAAAGAGTCAAATTTTCCATTCGCATTATCGAGGCCGATTCCGGCCGGACGGTCTATGACCACGGCCCGAGAGAGCTGATGATCCCGGCCTCGAATATGAAAATCATTACAAGTGCGGCGGCCCTGAAATATCTGGGGCCAGATTTCGTATATAAGACACAGGTAGGGCTTTGCGGCAACGCACTGGTAATCATCGGAAGCGGTGACCCGCTGCTGGGCGATGAGAAAACCGATGCCAGGTACGGCCGGGAGCCGGGCTGGATTTTCAAAGAAATCTCGAACGCGCTGAAATCCAAAGGTATCGGAACCATCGAAGGTATTACTATCGACAGCAGCGTATTCGATAACGAGCGCGTGCATCCGAGCTGGCCGGAGGACGATTTGAACCGCTGGTATGCGTGTGAAGTGAGCGGGCTGAATTATAACGACAACTGCATCAAAATCAGTGCAAAAAATATCGGCGGCAAAGTCGCGGTCTTTGTCGAGCCCCAGACAGCTTTCGTATCGCTCATCAATAAGGTCGTGCCCATATCGAAGGGCAGCAGCGCCGTGGGAACGTACCGCAATCGTCACCCGAACAGGCTGACCGTTTTCGGCAAGTGTAAAGACGAGGTCGGCCCGTTTGACGTCGCAATCGAAAGACCCGCCGCATATTTCGGATTTCTATTGTACGAGAACCTTGCCGAGATGGGAATAGACGCGAAGGGACAACTTGTCGAAAAAACGCTTGAAGACGGCAGCGATTTCATCCCGCTGGTGGAATTCAGCACGCCGCTGGCCGATTGTCTGGCGCGCTGTAATAAGAACAGCCTCGGACTGGCTGCCGAGGCGATGCTCAAAACCATCGCCGCGATGAACAATCCGGATAAGAAAAACGGAAGCTGGGAGAGGGGGCGGGAACTGATTTACGAATTTCTGACGGGGCTCGGAATCGATAAGAGCCAGTTCTATATCGACGACGGCAGCGGCCTCAGCCGGCAAAACGAGCTTACCGCTCACGCGATAACGACCGTCTTATCGGACATTTACAAGGGCGACAACTGGCAGTTATATAAGGGCTCGCTGGCAGTAGGGGGGATAGAGGGAACGATTGAAAAATATTTCAAAGAGGAAAAGTACAAGGGTAAAATCTTCGGCAAGACCGGGTATATCAACAGCGTCAGGTCGTTCTCGGGCGTATGTGTCACCGGGCGGGGTGATTACATCTTCTCAATCCTCTCCAATAACACCAACGGCAAAACCCGCACGGTTATCCATAACATAGCACAGGCAATCATCGATGACACGGCGGATGAGACTGTGAATTTGGCTGAAAGCCCGGCTCAGTAGTATCCCCGGCGGCTACCGCATTTCGATAACGGCGATTTCGTATACTCCCACTTGCGGCACGTCGAATATCACCAAGTCGTCCCGTTCCTGAAATACCGCTTCAAGTTCGTTGCGGCGCTCCGGGCTGACGAGAGTGACGGCTTTGGCCCGTCTTCCGGGGGGCAAACGCAGGCGGACCGAGACATCTTTAGCCGGATTGTCGGTGTCGTAATTCACCAAATGAACGAGACGCCTGCCGGATTGTTCGGTCAGTTCCGTACATAGTCCGGATCCGGCCCGGATTGCAACCGAAAGCCGATCATCACAGACTCTGCGTACGGCAGCGACAACATCGGCGTTTTTCTCGATTCGCACGATATTTGCGGCTGGCAGGTCATCGAGTGCAGGCCGCTCCCGCGGTATCAGCCACTCATCGTATATGCCCGCCGGACCCACGATGCAGACCCGGCCGCCTGAGTTCACATACCGCCTGATCTGCCCTGTCTGCTCATCGGACAAAGCCGCACATCCCGCAAGCACCAGCACGCGATAGCGATTCAGATCGGCCAGGTGGTGGTCATATATGATCTGGAAACACACCCGGTTTTCGATAAGGGCCTGTTCGACTCGATGTGTGAGCCCGGCGTGTTTCGAATCCGCGAATACCTGTGACGGAAAGCTCCGCAGCACCGCAGCGTCGGCGACAACATCGGCGTTACGCAGCAGGTCGCGGTGAGTGTGAAAAAACCGGATGAATGGGGCGAGAGTTTTGGAAACCGGCTCGTTCGAACCGGGTCTGGCGACGATCCTGGCGTACTCGAACCAGCAGATGCATCCCAGACAATCGCGGTTGAACGCCATTGATTCGGCCATTTCCAGGGGCGTGGTGGCGTACGCAAATGCAATATTCCTCATCCGCCCGGCCACTTTGTATGTAGGTATGCGCGTGCGCAGTTGCCCGTCGCTATATCCGGGTGGTCGGGCCTCGTCCCAGAAAGCCTCGCCGCCCTGAAGTAGGCGCCCGTGGTTCACGGGGGGACGAATCCGGCTTCCCGGACCGCCGGGATTGCATTCGATAAGAATATCTTTGCGAAGAGTGCGGGCGTACCTGCTCATATCATGGTAGGAATCGGCAAGCGACCGGCAGGAAAATTCCAGCCACGCCCGGCGCAGCATGGTCTCCGGCGGGCCGGTCATGGGCGGATGAACATCATCCAGGTCATTAACGCCCATTTTTCTCAGTTTCTCGGTGGTGAAGTTCCTGCCCAGATAATCCCGGAACCGCTGGACGGAATTCGCATCCCGACCGGGGCCGTACCCATAGTTATCGAAATGGAGCAAATCGGCCTCGATATCGTTAACGGCAAACCGAACGAGCTGCCGGTAGAATGCCTGTGCACCCGTGTGGTTGCGATTCCAGCGGTAGCGATACGTGGCGCTGCCATACGTGAGAGGCCGGCCGTTCGCATCGAGCAGCACCCAGTCTTTGGCCTGTGGATTCTCTTGAAACAACGGTTCCCAGAGAAAGGCCCCGCTGTAATTGTAAACTCCCACGCGCAGGCCGGCGTCGTGACACAGTTGTGAGAACCTGACTGCATCGGCCATGCTCCGGCGTTCCGCTTCGAGGCCGGCGCCTTTGTAGCAGTGCATCATAACGAAATTGACGCCGAGGGACTTCAGTTCGGCAATCATCTCCGGGCTGTGCTCTCGCTCGTAGGCGGCAAGTTGTTCGGCGGTCGGTACATAGCCGTCACTGCCGTCGCGCCGAACGCGAAAAAGCAGGGGCTCCCAACTGCCCGCCATGACGATCCCATCCCGGTCGAGCCAGTCGGGTCGTTGCAGCCGCGGCAAAGTAAGAAGCTCGGCTCGCGACGGGCAGGTCAGAAGAGATATAAGTACGACAATATGCCAAACGGACGAAAAGCCGCTGCTACGGATCGACAGGGCCGGTATTTCTTTGAATCGCTTTTTGTACATATCCTGTTTCCAAATCATGGCCTGAAGTAAACGGTGGGGCCGTTTTCGTACTCTTTTATTTCCCAGTCCGGCGTGACTACCGACTTGTAGATTGTTTCTTCGAGTCGTCCCATTTCCACGCCGAGTATGACTGCCGAGGGCGGATTTATTTCGAGCGATTCGTGAAGCGTTTGCGGACCGGCGGTATGCGTTATCAGGCGGTCCTCGGCAGGCAGCGAATCGGCGATTCTGTAGATAATCGCGCCGGCGGACAGCTCGGTATAGATATCGCAGCCGCCTTCGAGAGCGTAGAGGGGGGCCAGGGTAAGTACGAGCTTTGAGTCGCGGGTTTCAAGCTTTCCGGCAATTTCTTCCGAGATCCTGTGAATTTCAATCGGGACCCAACTTTCCGGCACGAGAGCTACAGGAGCCCTGTACAGGACAAACGGGTACGAGAGAACCGCTACGAGCGAGGAAACGGCCATTAATGCCGCCGCTATTTTAAATTGCACGGTAATGCCTGCTTTGCCGGCACAACTCCGCAAATAAGACAGCGGGAAGGCAAAGCCGATAACCAAAAAGGGAACCGGGACCGCGAGATACTGCCTCCACATGGTCGGCGGAATCAGGGCGATTACAAAAAACACCGCCGGCAGCAGGGCGGCAAGCAACAGATTTATCCCGCTTGCAATCTTCAAGCTCCGGCGAAGGAAAAACACGCTAAGGCCAAGGTAAATCGTCATCATCAAAAGGGCGAAATAGCCCGGCATTGTAAGGCAGGTTAACGTCANNTTATGAACCATCCCGATTTCGCGCAGCCACTGGCCGTAGAGCATCGGTATTTTGACCAGATTTAAATAAAATGCACGCGGCGCCTGGGCTATCACCCAAACCGGCCAAATCAAAACAACCGCCCCGGCCAGCAGAAACGGCAGGGCGGTCTTGAATCTCTCTTTTACAGAACCGGCGGGCACGCTCAGCAGCATAACCAAAAACAACAGCTCGGCCAGAATCGTTGTCACGCGCATACAGGCAGCCAATGTAAGCAGGGCACCAATAGCTGCGATTCGCAAGTATCTTGATTTTTGCTGAAAATCGGTAGATATAAACAGCCAGAAGGACAATACCACGCAGAAGATTACGGCATCGTGGTTCCATGCGTAGCCGTTGGCATAATCGACGAGCGGATTAAATACGTACAGGACGACCGCCCCTAAGCCCAAAATCATCCCGCTGACCTTATAAGACTTGAAAACGTGCCGGTATATGCCGACGATGCTCAGCATCACGAGAATGTCACACACGCAGGATAAGGTTCTGCCCACGAGCAAATAGTGCGTCGTGTTAAACATCTTATACAAGGTCGCACAGAGCAACGGGTGGTAGGGCATCTGGGCGGCGTAAGAAAAATCCCTGTAAATCATCTTACCCTGGGCCAGCATGACCGCGCCGGCGCAGTACATCTGTTCGTCGCGGCCTACCGGCTTGAACATCGTATTTGCCACAACGGCGAGCGACAAAACTACAAGCAGCAGAACAACTATAATATTAACATGTTTCGACAACATATTATTCTTCAATTCAGATTCATGTCCGGATACCATTTTACCATTCAGCAAGCTCGCCGAGAAGCTCCTCTACCAGATCTTTCATCGTTACTATGCCGACCGGTCTCTCGCGTCCGAAGTGGCCGGCCCTCATTACCAGAACAATCTTGTGGTTTTCCTTCTGCATGATATTCATTGCGTCTATAACAGTCATGTCGGCATCGAGCTTTCGTATCGGCTTTGTGAAACCTCGCAGGTCGGCGAAATTTTCCGAAGAGGTTAATACCTCGTAGATACTGACAAAGCCAATGACGTTACCACCCCGTCCTTCGGTAACCGGCAGGCGGGTAAAGGCACACGCGTTCAATTTGTTCAGCAGGACCGAATCATCGGAATCGACCTCGACCGTCCGGACACTGTGCATCGGGATCACTACCGAGCCGATATGAACGTGTGAGATACCGACCAGGCGGTTGACAATCTCGCTCTGCACGGGGCTTAGGAAGCCCTCTTCGTGCGTGTCCTGCAGAATCGCCTGTACTTTGTGTCTTTGGGCCGATACGATGAACGTCCTGGAAGAAGCGGTAAGCCCCACCAGCCGGGCAAAAGAGCCCGATACGAATTTAAGAGCAGGTACGATACCGCACCAGCTCAAAAGTTTGTAAAAAGCGTAAAGGATCGGCGAGAAATAAGGCGTCAGCACATCCGCACGATAAAGAAATATGTTCTTGGGAATCAATTCGGAGAAGACAAACAGTACTGGAACCATCAACAAAGTGGCGAATAATTCGGCTCTATGTTCGTATTCGATGCCGAACCGGCCCAGAAACGAACTGGTGACAAGACTTGTGGCGAGATAGTTAACGAGATTATTGCCTATCAGAAGCGACAACAGCAGGCCGAAACTGTCGCGCAAAGAACGTCCGAGAATCACAAAAGGTAATTGTTTCTTTTCGATGCCCAGTCTCATGCGAAGTCGGCTGAGTTGATATAGACCGGTCTCTGAACCTGAGAACATGCCTCCCAGTATAACACAACAGGCAACAGTTAATACTATGAGTGTGTTATCAATCATTGTTTTGGAACGGTTCAAGTGTTAACACGAGCGTTTTGATCCGGTGGTGTTGCACATCTTCTACGGTTAACTTCAGATTTTTCAAATACGCCGAATCCCCAGGTTTGGGTATCTTGCCGAGAAGGGCGGTAACGAGCCCGCCGATTGTCACCATGCGGGTCTGGGCCAGATCGATTCCGAACACATCGGCCCAATCGTGGATGGCGACGTTGCCCGATAGCCGGTATTCGAAAGGCCCCGTCTGTTCGACCGGTTCTATCTGGCTTGTCGGTTCGATCTGGCCGAGCAGCTCTTCGGCGATATCCTCGAGTCGCACCGAACCGGCGATACCGCCGTACTCATCGACTACGATTGCCATATCGGTTTGACTCCTGCGGAAAAACTCAAGCAGGGACTCGACCGTCTTCTGTTCCGGGACGAAATTGACGTTCTGGACAATCTTGTCCAGTGACACTTCCGGATTCAGCAGTATCTGCCGCAGGTGAATCAGGCCGACAATGTTATCTATCGTACCGACGTAAACGGGCAGTCTTATAAGGCGATTTTCTTTCATCGTCCGCCGGGCAGTTTCGCTCGATTCGGTGACGTCACAGGCAATCATATCCACCCGCGGCCTCATTACGTGGCGGACTTTCAGATAACCAAGCTCAATCACTTCGGTAAAGAGCTTGTTTTCATCGGCGGTAATCAATCCCTGTTTTCGGGTGGTCTCGATCAGGGATTTGAATTCACCTGCGGTTATTGCCTTCGGATGTCGTGACGGCCCCAGAAGCAGGCGTAGGGCGGGTTCTAAAATGGTAACTTTGAAAACTAATTCGATCGGCCCGAATATCTGGAGGCAGAAATAGGCCGGCAGGGCGGCAGCAACACAGAATGTCTTCGAGTTGGCATAGGCCAGAGATTTCGGCAGGATTTCGCCGAATAGTAAAATACCGATGAAGCTCAGCAGCACGGTTGAGGCTGCGGCCAGACTGCTGTAGTCTTTGAGCCGGATTATCAGGACGCTGGAGACGGCATAAAAAAGAACGTTTACCGTCATGTTTCCCAGCAGAAAGCAATTGAGCAATTGCCGTCGCTTGCCCAGGAGCCGTGCGGCCAGTTTTTGAAGCTTGTGCTCGGATTTCTCCAGCAGCCGGACCTGCCTGGTTGATAGATTAAGAAAGGCGGTCTCCGAACCTGAAAAAAAGGCCGAACCGGTAAGCAGTATCAGCATCAAAATAATTTTGGGCACTACGGCCGCCATCAGCTACTACCCGACTTTGGTTTAGGCAAGTTTATCTTAAAATTGCTTCCATTACCGGGTTTGGATTCTACCGAAATGCAGCCTCGATGTCCATCGATAATCATTTTGCAGAAGGCCAGGCCGATGCCGGCTCCGGAATCCTCGGCTGGCGAGTTTTTATCAGCTTTTGTAGTGAAGAACGTCTCGAAAATGTTTTCCAGGTCGGTCGGTTTAATTCCGTCGCCCGTGTCGGCCACTTCGATATCAACGGTCTCGTCAGCCTCATTCGCTTTGATGGTCAAAACACCGCCGCGGGGAAGCATCGCATCACGGGCATTCAGAATCAGATTCATTAAAACCTGCTGAATCTGAACGGGCACAACGAAAACTGCCAGGTCGTCTGGCACCTGGATTTCCACGGTTATCCCGTCCTTGGCGAAATCCCTGCAAAGACAGGTGAAAATCTCTTCGATCAAATCAATGAGCCGGACATTTGTCTTTTCCTGCTTCTCGCCGTTTACCAGGGCGAGCATACTTTCCATGATCTTCGAGGCACGTTCGCAATTGTTGGCCGCTTTTCGCAATGCCTTTTCGGTCAGGGCCCTATCGTCGGGATTGTCCAGTGCAAACGTCGCGTAGCTTTTCATAGGTGTGAGCAGATTATTCATCTCGTGGGCGATCATGTGGCTGACAGTGCCTATGTTGGCGAGGTGCTGGAGCCCGACGAGTTGGGATTTCAGGGCCTCATTTTGATGCTGCTGGACTTCCACGCGCCTGTGCAGCGACAGGCGTTTTTCCGTAATGCTTGCCAATTGTCTGCTCCTACTATAAAATTTGTGTTCTATTGGTGTATATCGACTTTTGAAGCGTTTTTTCTTGAACCCGGACACATGTAAAATAATATACGGACGATGAACGAACAGGGTATTTTAGACGAGCTTCTGGCATTGCTGGAAGCTAACGGCGTGACAATCCGCAACGAGCCGCTTGGCGGCTCCGGCGGGGGACTGTGCATGATGAAGGGTAAGTATATTTTCTTTTTGGATACCGAGGCCCCGTCCATAACCTCGGCTGTAATGTGTGCCGAAGCGGTGTCGAAGGTTGCGGATATCGAGCAAATATATATCAAGCCCCAAGTCCGCCAGTTTATTGAAAATCACAGCAACCAGACAACTTGAAAGGTAATGAAATGATAAAAAGGAAATGGTCCGCAATACTGGTAATTTTTCTTGTGACAGTACTATGTCCCTTAGACGGCACGGCGGTATTGAATTCGGTGCAGGCCACCGAGACATTAGTCAATTCAATCGGGATGAAATTCGTTAGCATTCGGCCGGGCTCCTTTCTAATGGGACAGAACGAAGGCGGCGACTGGGACGAGCGGCCCGCCCACAGAGTGCGAATCACGAAATCTTTCGAGATGGCAACAACCGAGGTCACCAACGTCCAATACGAGACGTTCGATCCGACACACCACGAGTTTCGAGGAAAACTCGGCTTCTCAAAACGGGGCGATGAGGCGGTGGTTTTTGTGAGCTGGTACGAAGCGGCGGCGTTCTGCGATTGGCTCTCGAAAAAGGAAGGCAAGCTTTACCGTCTGCCGACCGAGGCCGAGTGGGAGTATGCCTGTCGTGCCGGCACGACCACAGCTTATCATACCGGCGATACCCTGCCCGAAGAGTTCCAAAAAAATGCCCGAATAACATGGTTTCCCGATCCGGCCCGCCGCCGCAGGGGCGCTGAACCGGTACCGCTTGTGGTCGCTCAGACTACTGCGAATCCGTGGGGGCTTTTCGATATGCACGGCAACGTGGAAGAATGGTGTCATGACTGGTACGGCCCGTACGAACAAGGCGAGCAGGCGGATCCTACATGGCGTTACGGCGGGGATTTCAAGGTTACCCGCGGCGGCAGCCACAGCACAGAGGTCAGGTTTCTGCGTTCGGCGAACCGACTCGGCACTCTACCGGAGGATAAAAGCTGGCTGATAGGTTTCCGGGTGGTCATAGGCGAGCTGCCGAAAACCGAGCCGCTTGCCGAACCTGAACCGCCATTGAATCAAAGGGACGTAGCACGGGATACCAGGCCTGACTGGGCCGCCGGTCCGGATACCAACAAACCATATTTCAAAGGGCCTCGCGTGTACATCAAGGTCCCGCAGGGCTCGAATGGGCCGATGTACTCCGAGCACAATCACGACCCGGCGCTCGTCGATTGTCCCAACGGCGATTTGCTGGCGATTTGGTATTCATGCTGGGACGAACCCGGACGGGAGCTGACCATCCTCGCGAGTCGGCTGCGATACGGCGCCGAGCAGTGGGAGCCGCCCTCGGTATTCTGGGATGGGCCGGACCGCAACGACCACGCTCCGGCGCTGTGGTACAACGGCCGGGACACTATTTATCACTTTAACGGCCTCTCGGCGGCGGCAACGTGGGGGAGCCTCGCCACTGTTATGCGTACCTCAACCGACAGCGGCGCGACATGGTCAAGGGCTCGGCTTATTATACCGGATCACTGGTATGGACGCCAACTAAGTGAGCCGGTTTTCCGAGCTAATGACGAATCTATCGTCATTACCGTTGACGGACCCAACACTCTTTGGATGAGCCGAGATGAAGGTCTGACCTGGTTTAATCCAGGCGGTGACATACCCGGTAATCATTGCGGCGTCGCACAGCTTGACGACGGTACAATCGTGGGTATATCTCGTACAAAACGCACCAAAACGATGCCGTTAAGTATTTCCACTGACAATGGTAAGACCTTCACTTATAGCGACACCGAGTTTCCACCTGTCGGCGGCGGTCAGCGTGCGGCATTGCTGCGGCTCAAAGAAGGCCCCCTCGTTATGGCAGGCTTTGGTAATATATACGGCAGCACTCAGTTTTCTCCAGTAATGATTACCACCTCCTCCGGCGAAACAATACAGGCCAAGGAACTATTCACGGCTGTTTCCTTTGATGGCGGAAGAACCTGGCCCCACAAACGCGTAGTTGCTCCCGATGCGCTGCCACAACACATAGAACACACCGACGGCGGAGCCATTATCTTAAGCAAACGCAGCAGCGAACATAGAGGTTATCTCTCTATCTGCCAGGGCCTGGACGGGATTGTGCATCTGATCTCAAGTCGCACACATTATGCTTTTAATCTAAAGTGGCTTCTGACCCCACAGCCATCACCAGACCCGGAGTTCAGGGTCCGACACGAGGTTGAGACCTTTGACGGTCCTACGGATTTTGACCTCCGACACTGGGCTGATTATAAGGCTTATGTCGGACGCTTCGACGGCCGGGGTCATTATACTATTGATTCGTCGATGCCTTATGGCGGTCTCAATCGCGTCGTTGGCGCCGGCTCCTTCGAAGCGTTCTTCAGCATCAAGAACATACGGCATCCCGGCCACACTATCATCGGATTCAAGGATAAATTCTCCCGTACGTGGCATTTAGGATTCGGACCTCACAGAATGGAGCATAGTTTAAAGGATTCGGAAGCTCCTGTTGAGAGGATTTCGGCTATTGGTGTGTGGAAGTCTGAATTGTTGTCCCAGTACTATCTGCCGCCCGAATCTGTCAAGATCAGGTTTGTCTATAATGAGGAAACCCTGAGGTGCAGATTCTTTTATGGTATAAATGGCTCAGATGCGATAACTGAATCCAGGATGAGCAAGGAAGGGTTATACCTCAGCCAGCCGTTTAGTGAATCTAATGCGGTGATCTTTCTGGCTACCGGAGGCAGTATAGACGTTGGTCACTTCGAGATAAGGCCGATAGATAAGTAAGCAACTGTCCGTGAACCGGGTACTCAGGCAGCCGAGGGAGATAATCGTCCAATCTTCTTAGGCTGGCAGAAGGCTTGGGCTCAGATAATAGGTTTGATATCTGTGTAATGTCAGTATGATTCAACGGGAGACGAAAATGAAAGACAGAAGAATCCAAAATGTCACCCTGGGAACGACCATCTTGGGAATCGTTTTTGCCTCAGTACTCTCGATAT
>DQCG01000572.1:9045-9257 GCA_003533825.1 Phycisphaerales bacterium | reverse complement strand
AGAACGACGCCGGAATTCGATTCCATATCGAGAAGGATTATTCGCATTCGCTTGTTCCGGATGTTTCGCTGCTCGATCTTCCGCCCGACAAAAAATCGAAGAACGTAAAAAAATGGATCAACGAGAACAGGTGGATCAAAAGGTATCAAATCAATGGAAAGCTGTGTCAGAATATCCTTCCATCCTTTGGCTCCAGCTATATTACCTATAAT
>DQCG01000572.1:0-8996 GCA_003533825.1 Phycisphaerales bacterium | reverse complement strand
GCCGACAAAAGGCTTATACACAGGGTCGGCCCGCTTACACCACTCAAGCCGCTGGCCGAGATCAATACCGCAATTCCCGCCCGCAGCAAGCAGCTCAGGCTCATCACGAGGTCCGATGAGAACAAGTATCTCAACAGGGCCAAGTGGGTGGACCCGGGATTCATGCTCAGAGGAACATACCCGGAGGTTTCTCTTGTACGCCTCTATGCACCGGGGCACAATCTGGAGAACTTCGTCCCGGAAGTTATCGCCACCAACAGCGGGGCCAGAGTCAACAGTATGATTTTGTCCGCCGGGCGAGGCGAGCCAATGGATATTCTCTTTGAAAATCCGAAAGGCAACCCGAGCTATCTGGTTTACCTGGTGCCGAAAGATAAACGCACAAATCCGAGTACATCCTGGGAGCCCAAGGCGGGGCTCGTGCTCCAGACAAAGTGGGCCAGGCGAGGGCTCCGCTCGTCGGATCGGCTGCCGGAATTTCTGAAAGCATTTAACGGTACGGCTAATCCGGTCGGCAGCAGCCTCGTTGACAATATTCACCATGCTTTTGCTATCCATCGTATGCCGGAATACGAGACATCCCGGCAGGGCGGTTTTGGGCTCCACCATTATAAGGGTTTCTTCAAAGTTGGCAAAACCGGCAAGTATCGCTTCGCCACAATCTCGCGCTATGACTCTTATATATCCGTCGATGACAAGCTGGTCATCGGCTGGCCCGGAAGGCACGATGTCAACAGGGCTCGACGAGGAGAAAAACAGGGAACAATCTCGCTTGAATCCGGCGTTCATAAGCTGGAATATTTCCTTTGCAGCCCGTGGCGGGAAATGTTCGCCGTGGCGGCCTGGAAGAAACCCGGTGAAGAATTACGGGTCATGACAAGAACGGATTTTGTCGGCGTCGGCCGCTTCAGGGCCGTCTCCGCTGACCTCAGCGAGCCGAACCAGGTTTACGCGGCTCTCGAATGGTCTCCAATCGACGATTTCCGCCTCGAACAAACCGGCCCATGTTTCGTCACGATGCAATTCGATGCTATCAAGCCCGACCCGGTCACCCGGTATTCGTACCGGTGGGCTTTTGACGATGGCACGACCGCAGAAGGCAAAACAGTAGAGCACGTTTTCCTGCGATCAGGACTTCGCAAAGTCCGCCTCGAAGTCGCCCTGGAAGGAAAAACGCTGGCCAGAAGCGAACATGAAGTCTACGTTCATCCTCCATGGGACAAATGCTTCATGAACCTTAACGATACAGACTCTTTCGACAAGGTCATCAGGCAGCGGGATCTCAATAAGACCCCGCCCAAAGACCTCGCCAATCTGTTCATTCTTGCCGACAAAGCAGACCAGCCCGGCTGGAAAGAACTCGCCACAACAGGGCTTACCGGAAATCTCGCCGCTCTGGTGCAGGAATCCGAGGATACGAATTTCATCTTTGACTTCGGCCGCTATCTGCTCAGGCCCGAACTGAAACTGTATGGCAAGTCGCTGGAACTTTTCAACCGTCTCCGGCAAAAATCCAACGCCAAAACATCCGTCCGACAACAAGCGGGTATCTGCGAAGCGGAGATTCTGACCGCGTACTTCGGGAAAAATGACCAGGCCCTTGCGGTACTCAAACAACTGCCGGCAGCAAACTCCATACGTGATAACCTCGCTCGCCGCCTGGCCATGGCGAATGCCCAGGCAATGCTGGGATTGGGCCGGACGACAGAGTCCGTCCAACTTGTCGAGCAGCTCAGTGCATCATCGGGTTCGGCCGGCAAAACCAATCTCAAAGTCAAACACGCCGGGCTCATCAGACACTCCAGAGTACTGGCCGAAAACCAGACCGACCCGAACCAGTTGGACTACGCGATGGCGAATATCGAGACGGTCGTCACCGAGGACCCGGCGGCTATTTTTTCTCCCGGCGTGAATCTCGTCAAACTCGATATCCATCTTGCAAGAGCGGAATTTCATGCCGCGTTTCATCTGACCGAACGCCTTAAAAACCTGCAATTGAGCGATTACGACATTGCGGAAGTCCTTACCCGTCAGGTATTCGCCTCGTGCGGCATGAAAAACATCAAAATAGCCAAAGCCGTTTACGCCCAGTTGAGCAAGGATTATCCCTACAGCCCCGCAACAGAGAAGGCCAAACAAGCAATCGTCCAGGCCATCGGACGGCAATAACAAAGGAGCCAACCATTCGAAATCGCCGTTGAACTCAAATGCCTTGCTGAGCGAAGTCGAACATGCAAAACAATAATCAATAGACAATAGCTGAAGAATTTACAGATGCTCTCAAGGATGTTGGTATTCCAGCCTGGAATATGTTATACTTCTTAAAGGCCGCCGGATGCTATCTAAAACAGCAGCTCGGACTTAGAATTTCCAACGGTGCGATCCGGACATCTTCTGATCTTTAGTTTCCTCTTGCCACTCTTCAGGCCCTTGTGAGGCTTCTTCCGGCTTTATGGCTTCCGGCATTGTTCCCGGACTTTCCTCAGGAGGCGCAGCTACCTGCAAATCATCGAAGGCGGCCTGAATGAGACTATGAATTTTTTCAGTGGCAGTCTGAAACTCTTTAATGCTCTTGATTTCATCTGCCAGGGCCTTGATATTCGGGACGGTCTGAGCAAGACCATCCTCATTCTTGTTCGCCTTCTGCCCGACTGATTCCAGCCTGGCGGAAAGCTCATCAAAACGAACTTCAAAAGATGCCATCTTTTGCTCGGATGCTGCCAGCTTATCGGCGAGTTCACTCAGCTTTGTTTTATGTTCCATAAGCTGATTTTGGCTTTCATCTGCTTTGTGCTCGCACTCGGTCATACGAGATTCGTAAGATTCTGTTTTTCTCGCAGCATCTTTTATTTTCCCTATATCCTCGGATTCGAGCACTCTAATACCTAATTGTGACAACTGTTTCTTTAATCTTGATAGCCATCCGATTGCAAATACGGCCGCCGCTAAGGCTGATAATGTCAAAATAACTAATGCTGTTGGTATCGTGTCGAACATATTAGTACCTCTTTTCAAATCAGGTTCTTACAGTTATTTATCCGTTCACATTCCGCCGGACCCGGCTGTAATTGAGCGATTCCATTCAGATCCCGTTCCAGGACTTTATCGGTCAAAAATGAGGGCGGCTTAATGAATTTCTTTGATGGAAAATCGGGAAACAAAGCTTCCTGCCTGTATTCCTTTAGTTCTTCAAGTCCCTCATGGTAGGCTCTGAATGGAGCCAAAGGATGATTCACCACGAGGGCACCGAGAACCCCGGTACAGCCTCGCCCTTCGCCCTTTGGCGGCACATTATTCTCTTGCACACCCGGCTGCCGAAGCATATATTCCCAATAGCGGTTATACCCTGAGTTTTCGAGCCAGCCGTAAAGGCTCTCCGGCGTGCCCGCCGTTTGCGGAGCACAGACATCTGGTATAATTAAGGATGACGACGACGGGATTAGATAAGATAAACGTAAGAAAATGGCTGTTTGCAGTCACTATCATAATTTTGATATCGGTGATTAGCTTGATACTGGCTGTGCGGCGTTTAGAATCGGGTCCACCATTCAAGTTCCTCCATGATAGAAAACCGGTCTTACGAGAAAGATTCAGCAGTTTCACAGTAAGTATCTATAGCTTCCCTGCGCCACTGGAAGAAGTCCATTCGGAAGCCTCGACCGAACTGGCTTCTCTGGCTTTCCTGGATACTTCAATCGCTGAAAACCGTATTTATGATTACGTGTTCGAGAATCAGAATCGCAACAATCCCGCTACAATAACAATATTAAGTGGAAAACTCTCAAAAGAAACGACCAACGCGAATTACATTTACGAACATGCACCAGGCTGGGTATCAGTAGAGATAACACAGGGCGGCCGGACGAACTGGCGTCGCTTACTAAATCGTGTATTTGGAGGTTTATTTCCTTTACCCGTCGATCCGCCAATCAAACGTATGCGTTGTGTAAGAATAGAATAATGGTGGGGGCAGGTACCCCTCTACAATTCTGAACACACGCATTATTGACTTGGCGTGTAGCCCAGTCCTCCCCACATTGCTCGTTGTATTTTGTGGAGGTCCGGATTGCCGGGCTGAGTGGACTGCGAGTCGTGTCGCCCCTGGTTTTGCCAGTCTTCGTGCTCGGCCATCCAGCGGGTACGGGGATCGTTAAACTTGAAGTATTCGGCATGTCCGTCGGCCATGCATATGTTCGTGCCAACCCCGTGTCGTTTCGTAACCTGATCCCACCAACGCGGTTGATCGTACCAAAGCGTCCAACTGGAGCTGCTCAGCCTGCCTTCATCCAAAAAGACCATGCGCAATGCCGTAGATTTAATGTCGGATCGTTTCATGATCGGATGCCTATCAGGCATTGTCATGTGACCGCGATGGCCGTTCATGGCGTCGGTAATCGAATACGTAATAAGTTCGCCGCGTACACCGGTTGGGCATTTGAAGAGCTTTTCTTCTTTGACGTATTCGTACAAGCCCCCGTCGCGCAGACCCTGGCGTTGCTGGTCTTCCGATGCGTCGGCTCCCATATAGTAAACCCAGGCCTTCTGTCGTTTTGTGCTGGAGCCACCAAACGTTGAATTTGTTTCCGCACCTGTACTGGTTATTGCAAAAACAATCTTATCGTCGTTTTCCGTGGCATACATATCCCAGCCCAACATCAGTTGCTTTAGGTTGCTCATACAGGATACACGTTTGCCCTGTTCGCGTGCACGGTTCAGGGTGGGCATTAAAATCGCCATCAATATCGCAATGATGGCAATCACGACCAAAAGCTCTATTAGTGTAAACGCTCTTAATTTTCGCATAACAGCCCCTTTTCTCCTGTCAGAATTTCGTTATCCATCTATAAAGATGCGCAAAGCCGGCTTTCTGTTCTGCCGACTAACCTAATTTCCACGGTTTTCTATAATTATAGTGTAACAGATTATTGGCTTTTTTGTTACCAATAATTCGCTCTTTTTTCGGGTCCCATTCGATTCGCGATTTTGTCGCCAGCGCGATATTCGCCAGCAGGGCGAACGTCGTCGAGCGGTGGCCGGTTTCCATATCGCAATTGGTACGCTCACGGCTTTTTACACAATCGAGGAAATTGTGGATGTGCTGGACGGTATGATCGCCGTCGATTCGTTTGGCTTCTACCGGTTTAATCCTCGGGTTGCTTTCCTGGAATTGTCCGCCCCCCGAGGGCATGATTTTGTACGCCGAGCCGCGTATGCCGCAATAGAGATTACCGAGTGTGCCGCGGAGTTCAACCTCTCCTTCAATTAAAGCGGGGCCGCCGTTTGCCTCGTACTGACCGAAGATAAGCAGGGCCCCCGAGGGCATCTCGAAAATCACTTCCATCGTATCCGGAATCGTCCGGTCATCGTCAACAGCAAATCTTCCGCCATGTGCGGAGATCGAAATCGGTGCCTGCTCGGCCATGGCCCAGCGCATCGCATCGCAATAATGCACGCCCCAGTTGGCCATCTGTGAGGAATAGGACTTCCACCAGCGGAACTTATACAAAACAACGTTGTCTTTATAGGGGCGTTTCGGCCGGGGGCCGAGCCACATATCCCAATCCAGGCCCTCAGGCGGGGCGGTGTCGGGATATTTGCCGATGCCGTTGGGATGCATATTACTTATGCGGTATGCTCTACCGATCGTGACCTTTCCGATTTTACCCGCCTGAATGTCACTGACCGCCTGCATATATTCTTTGGATGAGCGCCGATGGAGGCCGACCTGCACCACCCGGTCATACCGTTTCGCGGCCTCGACCATTTTTCTGCCCTCGTGGATGGTAATCGACAGCGGCTTTTCCACATAGACGTCTTTTCCCGCCTGGCAAGCCATAATTGCCTGGACGGCGTGCCAATGATCCGGCGTCCCGATGACCACAGCGTCGATATCCTTGCGGTCGAGCAGACGGCGAAAGTCCTTATACCGCGCCACGTTGCCGCTTAGTTTCTCGGTCATCTTGGGAACTCTGCCGCCGAGAGAATCTCGAAGCCTTTTATCGACCTTGGAATAATCTCTCATCAGGTAAGGCTCGTACACATCGCAAAGAGCAACAACCTCAGCGTCATCGTGCTTCAAAAAGCCATTGAGAAGCTGCGTGCCGCGGTTGCCAATGCCGATAAAACCCACGCGGATTTTTTCATTGGCGCCGCGCGCCGCTCGAACCGCGGGAGCACCCGCAATACTTAATCCTAATGTCACCGCTGCCACCGATGCGGTCGATTCCTTTAAAAACTCACGCCTTGTCTTTTTTTTCATCCCTTTGCTCATTTGTAATCTCCAAAAGTTTTTCCAATCCTCATCAAAACTCATCCAATATAACTTCATCGCTTATGCTTTACTTCCTGCTCCCAGTTCTGTAAAAGTGCTTTCAATTTCCGCACGTTTTCCAGTTGATCGTTAAAAAGGTCAAGTTTTTCCGCCGGGTCGTGTTCGAGGTCGAAAAGATACTCTTTCACATCGCCGCCGTCCTGCAGGCGGATATATTTCAAAGGGCCGTCCCGCACCGCTTTTCTCGTTCGCTGAGCCCTTCGAGCCCGCCAGAAAAGCGTACGCCGCACAACAGGCCGGTTTGTCGCTGCCGCCTGCAAAATATCCATGCCGTCGAACTCGCGGCCTGAAGGCGGCTTAGCGCCTGCAGCCCGGACGATTGAGCGAGAAAAATCCATC
Organism: Phycisphaerales bacterium; assembly: GCA_003533825.1. Classification (GTDB taxonomy): domain Bacteria; phylum Planctomycetota; class Phycisphaerae; order Sedimentisphaerales; family Anaerobacaceae; genus JAFGPJ01. The sequence continues at coordinate 2,326 of DQCG01000572.1, read as the reverse complement.
GTCATACAGGGCTGCTCCGATACAACACCACGAGCGAGCACACCGGGCCATTTTACAATGCACGGGACTCTTATTCCACCTTCGAAAAGATTTCCCTTATAGCCGGAGAAGGGAGAATTATTGCCGGTTTTGTTGGCACCGTTATCGCTCATAAAAATCACCAGTGTGTTTTCGTTCAGCCCGGCATCATCCAGTGACTTCAATATCCTGTCGATGCCCTGATCCATGCGCTCGACCATTGCGGCGTAAGTTTCCCGCGAGCCTTTGCTATATTCACCCTGCGGAACCGGCTCGGATTTTTTGTCATTCGGTCCCTGGTAGGGCGTATGAGGGGCGGTATAGGCGACATACAGAAAGAAAGGCTTGACTGGCTTACGTTTGATGAATCCGACTGCATGATCGGTAATCAGGTCTGTCATGTAGCCTTCGCGTTTGACAAGTTTGTCATTTTGATATAGGACAGGCTTGCCCGTGTACTCAATATGATGAAAATAATCGGCAGAGCCGCCCACCGGTCCGAACCACGAATCGAAACCATGCTTTAGAGGAAAGAATTTCGGCTCGTAGCCGAGGTGCCATTTACCACTGATAACCGTGGCGTAGCCGGCATCTCTGAGCATTCGGGCGATGCTTGTCTCTTCGACCGGCAGGCCCATATCGTTTGTCCGCCTCAGACGAATCGCATCGTCATAGCGGCCGACGTTGCCGATACCGAGGGCGCATTCCAGGCCGCCGACGCGATGCTGGTAACGACCGGTCAGCAGGGCGGTCCTGGTCGGCGTGCATTCGGGGGCGTTGGAATAGAAGGTTGTGAATCTGACTCCATCGGCAGCAAGACTGTCAATAGACGGCGTGCGAATGTCGCCGCAGCCGTAGCAGCCAACATCGCCATATCCCAGGTCGTCGGCCATGATAAGAACAATATTGGGTCGGGGCTTATTTTGTGAACCGCTGGAATGGCATCCCGTACAAACCGCACTTAAAGCGGCAAGTCCCACGCCTCGAATTAAGAACATACGCCTTGTTAATGTCCTTGTCACGATAGTGCTCCTTCAAACAAAAGCATATAAAAAAGCCTGGTTGGATTTATTATACGACTCCAAGGTAACATTTGGAAGCCAAATCCGACTATATTGTGAATTGAGCATATTCTGAAGATATGTTTTATTAACAAGGGAACTTTGGTATTATGAACATTAATCCACAGCGTTGATTTTTTAAGGGAGACTTGCTTATGGACGAAAATGATACTGCCCCAAGAAAGCGATCAAAATTGAGAGTTTCTCACGTTCTGATAATATTGCTTCTCGCCGGCGTTGGTTTATTTGTGTACTACAGGCTCAGCCTGAATTCGAAGATCCGGGTGAAAATTGATGCCATTCGTGCCGCCGGCTACCCGGTGACTTGTATCGAGCTGGACCGGTGGTACAAAATCCCGCCGAATGCCGAGAACGCGGCCTACACAATCGAAGAGGCCTTATCACTCTACAAACCATGGGACAAGGAGAAGTCCCGGTCTTTGCCGCTTATTGGCAGTGCGAAACTTCCCCCTCGCACGGAACCGCTTCCGGCAGAAATGAAATTTCTGATTACCGAATACGTTGCCGACAACAATGAGGCACTGGAATTGTTACACCAGGCCGCCGGGATAGAGCACTGCCGCTATTCTATCGATCTGACTGCCGGATTTGCAACTTTGGCGCCATATCTGAGCGAGATGCGCAACACCGTAAGGCTGCTGGAGCTCGAGGCTATTCTACATGCTGAAAATGGAGACAGCGCAGCAGCTACGCTTTCGGCAGTTTCAAGCTTCGGAATTGCCCGTTCGCTCGTTCGAGAGCCTTCAACGGTTTCTCAACTTGTTCGCCGCGGATGCCAGAATACCGCGATTTCGACTGTCGAACAGATACTAAACAGGACTGAACTTAAGGATGAACAACTGCTCGAGCTCATCGAGCGTGTCCGCGAGAGCGAGCATATATCCGACATATCCTGTGCATTTGTTGGTGAACGATGTGTGGGCATCAGCTTCTTCATGGATCCTGGGGGATTAGATCCTGGCCTTGGGGGCAATAGTATCCCCTTCCAACCTATCATCGGACTTTACAAAGCCATAGGCATGGCGGATGCGGATATGGTTATTTACCTCGATATTATGGATGGATACATGAAAAGCACCAAGCTTCCACTGCACGAGCGTCAAGAGGCGGTCGATGCCGTCTGCGCCAAACTCCAATCGACCTCCAAGGCCCACGTACTTCTGCACGTCATTACGCCCGCACTATCGAGAGTGACCACGATAGAACTGAGAACGATAGCACACCTT
>DQCG01000430.1:4731-9547 GCA_003533825.1 Phycisphaerales bacterium | reverse complement strand
CACCGGGATCGTTATAGCTAATGAAGAAGTCATTACGATGGTCTCCCGGATGAACGCCGTGATGAGCCTTGCCCCCGGCGGAATGGGTGCGTTCGTAATGCGGGATTTGGTCCGCTCCGGCGAGATTATCAATCTTAGCCGTAACGTTATCACGCCGTATTATCAGCGAAAAGCCCAAACAACACTGGAACAGGTGTATAAAGAACTGGATGGAATTGATTTTCATGTGCACAAGCCCGAGGGGGCGTTCTTTTTATGGCTGTGGTTTCCGAATCTTCCCATTACGACCGGCGAACTCTATGAGCGCCTTAAAGCGAGAGGAGTTTTGGTCATCCCGGGCCATTACTTCTTCCCGGGATTAAATGAAAAGTGGCAGCATAAAAACGAGTGTATCCGTGTAAACTATTCTCAGGAAACAGAGACCGTAGCTGCCGGTATAAAAATTATCGCCGATGAGGTCAAAAGAACCTGCAACGCCGTCTGAAATCCATAATTCTCAGCAAAGGATTGTACTTGCCTGATGATATTCTATTTGTATAATGACAACTCGAAAATCATAAGCAATAACTACTTTGGACGTTCTGTGTGTATTTCGAATAGAGGTAGAAAATGGATAAAAGCAAAATAGTCTATATTTTCTTTGCTGCCATTTTAGTTGTGGGTTCTTTTGCATCTTCAGCGAACGGTTGCTATGCCGTCGTTGTGGGTAAGGATGCTTCGACGGACGGGGCCGTTCTTTTGGGGCATAATGAGCAGAATGATGGCCGGCGTTTTCTTAATTTCCGAAGAGTACCCCGTATCGAACATAAAGCCGGAGAAATAGTAAAGTTTCAGGGTGGAGCTGAAGTTCCTCAGGTAAAAGAAAGTTACTCTTTTCTCTGGTCGGAGAATCCCGGTGCTACTTACAGCGACGGATATCTCAACGAATGGGGTGTGGCCGTGGTCAGTGATGGTTGTCCGGACAGAGCGGAGGAACTGCAAAAGCTCGAAAGGGAGGGTCAGTTGGTGAAAGGCGGTATCGGATACATGCTCCGCCGGCTTATAGCGGAGCGTGCTAAGACGGCCAGAGAAGGAGTGCGAATCGCAGGCGAGCTGATCGAGCGGGTGGGATACCCAAGCTCGCGGACGCTGGTTATTGCCGATTCAAAGGAAGCCTGGCTTTTGTCGATGACCAGAGGCAGACACTGGGTGGCTCAGCGCGTGCCCGATGATGCGGTTGTGCTGTTGCCCAACGTCTATATAATCGGCGAAGTGAACCTGGAAGATAAAGTCAATTTTCTTGGCTCGCCGGACCTTATCGAATATGCGGTTAAAAGAGGATGGTATAATCCGGCCGGTCCAGAGCGATTCAACTTCTCACAAGCCTACGGTCAACGGCAGCAACGCATAATGGACCAGCGCCAGTGGCGGGGCCAGTGTTTGGTTACGGGAAAAGATATCGAACAGGAACCCGACCGGAGATTGCCGTTCTCCGTCAGGCCGGCCGGCACACTTTCCGTTAAGGACGTGATTCAAATTCTGCGATTTCACGGCGAGGGCGGACTATGTAAAGAAGCTACGCAGGAGGCGGTGGTGTTCCAACTGCGAAGCAATATGCCGGTGGACATCGGCTGTATTTACTGGCGCTGTTCGGCTGAACCGTGTATCAGCATTTTAACCCCCTGGTACTGTGGTATCACTGAGACACCGAAAGCGTACTACCAAAACGTCAATGTGAAGGAGAATCTGACGCTGGAATTTCACTTTTACGAATCACCTGGAAAGTTCAAACCTGACTTTAGAATGGCCTGGTGGGTTTTCAAGGGACTACAGGATAAAGTTAATGCCGATTACAGAGGCCGTATCGGAGTTGTCCGGGCGGCGTTTGACAAGTATGAAGCCAAAGTATTTGAGGGCCAGCCGGCGGTTGAGAAAAAGGCGATGGAGTTGTTCCGTAGTAATAAGCCGGCTGCGAGGCGCTATCTTACCGGCTATTCGAGGGCTGTTGCTCTCGGAGCCGTCCAAAAGGCTCGTAAGCTTACAAAAGAATTTAAGTAACAATAATACAGTCACTTTTTTAATGGAGAGTTGTCGAAAATGGCAAAAGCACCGAAAGCAAATGCAGTGGTCGGTCAATCAGGTGGTCCGACCGGCGTAATAAATGCCTCTCTGGTCGGCGTGATCGAAGAGGCAAACAAGCATCCGGAAATCGAAAATCTTTACGGCGCGATTCATGCCGTGGCGGGAATGGTAAAAAATGAATTTATCGATTTGAAAAAGCTATCGGCAGAAACACTGGAAGTCGTGGCGGCGTCGCCGTCCTCGGCTATTGGCACCAGCAGGGACAAGCCGAATGAAGAATATTGTGCGAATATTCTTGAGGTTTTTAAGAAACGCAACATCCGGTACTTTTTCTACATCGGCGGCAACGATTCGGCCAATACCGCTTACATCCTGAACACAATGGCGGATGAGGCCAACTATGACATTCGGGCGTTTCACATCCCCAAGACGGTTGACAACGACCTGCTTGTAACCGACCATTGCCCCGGCTTCGGGACCGCGGCGAAATTCGAGGCCTGCGCCTTGATTGGCGACGATCTGGACAACCGTGCTCTGCCGGGCGTGAAAATCGGTGTGATTATGGGCAGGCACGCCGGATTTTTAACTGCCGCTTCGGTATTGGGTAAAAAGAGGGATGACGACGGCCCCCACCTGGTTTATGTTCCGGAAAGACCGGTTTCGATGGAGAAGTTCGTCAGTGATGTCGTCGGAGTTTTCGAAGATCTTAAGCGGTGCGTTGTCGCGGTCAGCGAGGGAATTTGCGATGTCGATGGGGTAACCTGGGCCAAGAAACTCGCCGAACAGGCGGAGGTTGATGCGCACGGTAATGTGCAGCTATCCGGAACCGGAGCACTGGCCGACTTTCTGGCGGGCCAGGTAAAAGCCAAACTTGGTCCGAAGAAACGCGTCCGGGCGGATACTTTTGGTTATCTCCAGAGAAGCTACCCCGGGATTCAGTCGGCAGTCGATGTGGATGAAGCCCGTCGGTGCGGGCGAGAAGCGGTCAAGCTGGCTATGGAGCAGGATAACGGTTCTGTCGCCATCAGGCGTACCGGCAACGGAAAGGACTACGCGGCCGAGCTGTTCCGCACAGAGTTGAGCAATGTAGCCGAGAAGACAAAGTCAATGCCCGATGAATTCATTAACGCCGAAGGCAATGGCATAACCGATGCTTTCATTGAATACGCGTTGCCTCTGGTTGGCGAACTTCCTGAGACCGAATATCTGGGTAATTGTCCGAAAGTTTAAGCTGCTTTTAGCGATGGTTAATTCCTGATTTGAGTATTAGAATTGAGCTTGGGGCGGATGCCTGAAATGATAAAGACCAAGATAATTGCTACGCTCGGCCCCTCGTGTGAAGATGCGGGAACCATCGAGGCCATGATCGATAATGGTGTCGATGTTTTCCGCATCAACTTCTCGCACGGCACGCTTGACGAGCATGACAAATTGCTGGAAACGGTGAATGCCGCCCGCTCCAGGCATCATCAAATGACCGCTGTGCTGGGCGATCTTTGCGGTCCGAAAATTCGGATGAGCCGCATCGAGCCGGAAGGGCAGATGCTGTATGTTGGCGATAGAGTCAGCATTGTGCCCGGAAATCAAGTCGGTACGGCATACCGTTTCGGCACAAACTACGAACATTTCAACCAGGAAGTGGAAATCGGCCACCGCATCTTTCTCGATGACGGCCAAATCACGCTGAGCGTGGTCGGTCGAGACGGCGAAGATTTGGTCTGCAAGGTTATTGACGGCGGTCCTCTGTCCAGTCGGAAGGGAGTCAATCTGCCCGATACACCGATGCGGATACCGTCAATAACCGAGTTCGACTTCGAATGTATCGACTGGGCGATAAAGCGGAACCTGGATTTCCTGGCGTTGAGTTTCGTACGTTCGGCCGACGAGATAAACCGGCTCAAAGAGTATATCCGCAAAGCCGGGGCGGATATCAAGGTAGTAGCCAAGATTGAGACGCCCCAGGCATTGTCGCATTTGGAGCCGATCGTTAATGCGAGCCACGCCGTACTGGTTGCCCGCGGAGACCTCGGCGTTGAGATGGATCTTGCCGAAGTGCCCCTGATTCAAAAACGAATCACAAAAATGTGCCGGGATTTTGGCAAACCTGTTATCGTTGCCACGCAAATGCTCCAGAGCATGATTGAAAACCCAACCGCTACGCGTGCCGAGGTCTCGGATGTCGCCAACGCTATTATGGATTATACCGACGCCGTTTTGCTTTCCGGTGAAACCGCGATCGGCAAATACCCCGTCAAGGCGGCACAGACAATCGAGCGAATAGCAAGGGTAACCGAGGCCTACCTCGATAAGCAGTACACTGTCATGCACCCAAAAAGCACAACTACGGAAGAATTGGAGCTCACCGCGGCGATGGCTCGCAGTGTCGGGCAGCTTGTCGAAGATATAGACGCCAAGCTCGTTGCGGTCTGGTCGCAAAGCGGCTCATCTGCCCGTTTTCTCAGTAAGGCACGAATCGATGTGCCCATACTTGCGCTGAGTTCCGACGAAAGATCATGCCGGCAGATGTGCCTGCATTACGGAGTCATACCATGCTGCCGGCCAATCCCGGAGGACATCAGGCAGTTCACATTACTTGTCGATAAGCTCATTACCGAGAACAAGTGGTCCCAGGCCGGCGATAAGATAATCCTCGTAGCCGGCCAGCCGCTTGGTGCCCCCGGCACCACCAACTCCATCCATGTCCACAACATCAACACCTGAAAGGGCGAAAGCCCGGCTTGGTTTACAATATTTC
>DQCG01000430.1:0-4638 GCA_003533825.1 Phycisphaerales bacterium | reverse complement strand
AGAAGTTATGTTCCTCCTGGATAATCTGGATGTCTTTAACAAGGAAAGCGTCAGTATTATCTTGAGAGGTAACCTGTATCATCTGGTCGCCGTGCTTGATTTTATGGTCGGTGATGTTTAATTGCACGAATGTCATTTTAATGACAGGATCTTTGGCGGCCTTTGCGAGCTTATTAACAGTCTTTAACTTTCGCTCAGCATTACGATTGTCCGCATAAATAAGCACCGGTATGACACTCCGCTTCCCTTCGGCGGCTCCCGGGGAACTGCACATACGAAAATCGCCGTAATTTCGATATAAACGCTCGGCTGTATCGAGAGGAATGACTGAAAGCAGAGTGGTAAAATACATATCGCCTCCGCATGAGCCGCCGATAACGAGGAAAGAATCGGTGACCTCGTTGCCAATGGCAGAGGCAGTCAAACAATGTTTACCTACCGTCATGGACAATTGGTTTCCATTTTGTTCAATAACTGTGGATTTACCAATGCGGGGCACAGCATACACAGCAGCGACGATAATGACCAAAGGAACAACGATTTTCCAAATTTTCATAATCCACCTCTCTTGAATTGTTTTTCGGATGTTTAATCTCAGCAATTCGTTATATCGGCTAAAAACAGGGCGATATTAATGAACAAGCACTCAAAGATGGCGCTGGGGTAAAATATATCCCAAAACGGATATCGAGCTAAAAGTTGAATTTTTATAGCTTTTAGCGTTTAACGCAGAGTTCGCTGAATTGTTTCAGGCAAAACCGTTAACCCGGATTAACTGTTTGGACTTGTTATCCAAAAACAAGAAAAGTGACAGGATTTTCCAGCTCGGAGTCACCCTTCAATTTGCTTGTTGTCGTAATCTCTTTAGCCATAGCTGGTTGACTGTTTCGATTTCCTTCACAGGTTTGATATCACTGTGGACGTACAGACCGTAGCGAAGGTGCAAAGGCTTAGCGGGCCGGATTTCCCTGGGGCCGTCGAATGTTAAAGATGCTCCCATCCAGCCGTCGTTGCGGACGTGGAAAACGGATGGATAGTTCGGATTGTCCGGATGGTCGAAGAGCGTAATACCTTCGCGTTTCTCGTTTGTAATCGCACCGGAGTAGTCGACCCAACCGGCTTTTTTCCAGAAGACCTCTTTCTCGTTTACCGCTCCCTCGGAGTTGCGGATTTTCCCGCCGCCGTCGTTGACGCCGATGGTCTTGGCCATTCGCACGCCGATCATCCCGAAGGGTGTCTTGCCAAGCGTGACAGTTCCATCATTTGCCTTGAATTCCATATCGATTGTAAGGAGCCATTCACCGTTCGAGAGCGGAGAAACCGTTATCCTGCGTGTTTCTATTAGCAGAACCTTAGCATCGTTATTGATCCACTCATTCTCGGCTACCAGAAATGCTCGCTCATCGGCATCCTCAAACTCGACGATGCGTTTGTGGCGAATCTTTCCTTTGCCGCTATCGCTCCAGAAGCTTGTCCCGTTGACGTCGTTATGGGATATCCAGACTGAGTTATGATGGCTGTGCGATTCCGGGTCATGCGGATGCCCCATGCGCGTAAGGGACCGTCCCGATGGCCCCATGACCGGAAACAGAAACGGCCGATGCAATCCCGGCCCGAAGTGGTATCGAGTCAACTCGACGCCGTCCCGCTGAAACGAAGCCTGGTCATACGGCATAGGAACCACCTGCATCCGCGGTACCGGCTTAGGCTTCGTTGTCTCTTGCGCTGCTACCGCACTGCTCACGACTGCCGATATACAAAATAACGCAGTAATAACTTGCCTGATGAGTAATTCTATATGCATGTTAAATCCTATTAATCACAAATGGCTAAGCCACAGGTTTACGCGAATAAGCACCAATTCAGCAAAATGGAGTAAATTGGGTTTGATTGGCTTTGTTTTTTTACACTCTGCAGGGTGGCTTTTTACCATAAAGTCCTTTTATATAAAAATTTGCGCCATATTCCCCGCCGGAGAATTGGCTTTGTTTTTTCAAATTGGTTTTCTCATTTTACCTTTTGACTTTTAACTTTTGACTTTCATACGATTGGGTTTGATTGGCTTTGTTTTTTTACACTCTGCAGGGTGGCTTATTAGCATAAAGTCTTTTCATATAAGATTTTGCGCCATATTCCACACCGGAAAATTGGCTTTGTTTTTTCAAATAGCTTTCTTTTGGACAGGATTGACAAGATTTACGTAGATTATTCTTAAACAAAAGGCTTTTTGTCTTATTTAGCTCTATAAATCCACGTCATCCTGTTATCCTGTCTTATATCATTAGTCATTAGTCAATAATCAATAGTCAATTAGTTAGGTATTATACTAAATTCAATCCCAAAAGTCAAGCACATTTCAAAATAAAGTCCTTTACACGGCGGCCACTATTCGTCGTGCGTATGTCGTATATCGTATTTCATAGACAGGTAGGATGGCGCAGCTTAAACCTTAGGCACGAGCTGCCCCGCCGTAAGGCATCCCCTAGGGAATGCTGATTATTAGGTATTTTCGTCTAATTCATCAATTCTCTGATTCACTTATCAACCCGTTTTTTTTGTTAAAAAACAGTTTTTTTCCAAGCGAAATATAAAAAATTTCACTTTTTTTCACGATTTTTCGATTTTGTTATCAACATTTAACCATTCTCAATCGCCCTAATAATTGAAAGTCGGATTTTCTTCGTTTCTGACTCTTAAAATGGGTATAATATCAATTAGCAACATTGAAGAAGAAGCAGCAGATGACAGAAATAATCTTATTCCTGTGGAAACAGGAAAAAGAAGCGAGTTGTTCGAATTAACGATAAATATTATACAGAAAATATAGCGGGCACATTTAATTTTCCTGTTCAATTATCAGCCTTTCGATTCTGGTCGATAATATAACGATCAGACTAATGAACTTCGGTGTTTGTCTTTAGGGACAGGCAGATACATGACAGACTATGATGATATTGATGAATTAAGGGCGAAAAGGCTCTGCTACAAGTGCATCGGTGAGGAGTACTTGAAGGCTGAAGTGCGGCGTAAGGGTCAACGCGGACAATGCTCTTATTGTGGTCAGAGTGCCCGGTCCTACACGATTGAGGACATGGCTGAGCGCATCGAGACAGTCTTCAAACAGCACTTCAGACGAACAGATCTGGAGACAGACTATCAATGGGAGCGAGACGGCGAGCCGGTGGTGTGGGCAATTGCGGAAACCGCAGGCATTTCGGAAGAGGCGGCTCAGGACATCCAAGCCATCCTGGACGACAAGCATGGCTCTTTCGAAGCTGCTAAGTCGGGTGAGGAGACCGAGTTTTGTTCAGAGTCTTATTATGAGGAGAGTGGAATCGACGACTATATGTGGCAAGAACAGTGGGGTGATTTTGAGCAGTCATTGAAGACTGAGGCGCGTTTCTTCAGCCGGGCTGCAGCAGAGCTTCTGTCCTCGATCTTCGGCGGAATCGATAAGATGTCCTCGACCGATGACCGACCATTGGTAATTGATGCTGGACAGCAGGCAAAAATGAAAGCGCTCTATCGAGCACGTGTTTTTCAGTTTGATGAAAAGCTTAAGGAGGCGCTTTGCCGCCCAGATCGTCATCTTGGCTCCCCTCCATCACTACTTGCGATCGCCGGGCGCATGAACGCGCATGGCATATCGGTTTTCTATGGCGCAACCGATCCTGTTACGGCTATTGCCGAAGTTCGACCACCTGTAGGTAGCCAGGTTGCCGTCGCTCGCTTTGGCATCATTCGGCCCCTCCGGCTTCTTGATCTCACCGCTCTACGCGCAGTGACCGAACCTGGCAGCTATTTTGACCCCGAATGGACAGCTCGTCTTGAGCGAGCAAAGTTCCTACGCTCCCTTAGTCAGAGTATTGCAAGGCCCGTCATGCCGGATGACGAGGCATTGGAGTATCTCTCGACTCAAGCAATCGCGGATTTTCTCGCCACCGAAAATGAACCTCTGCTCGACGGAATAGTGTTTCCATCGGTCCAAACGACAGGCGATTCCCTTAATGTCGTCCTTTTTCACAAAGCCGCGAGGGTTGAAGCGATGGATATCCCAGAGGGAACCGAACTCGACGCAGACAAAAGCCAAATGAGTGGTGACCAAGACGATTTTGAGTACACCGTGTGGGAGGAGCTTCCGCCTGAGAAGCCGTCCAGAAAAGGGGATGAAGAAGACCGATGGCCTGATGTGGCAAAATTCGTCGAAAGTGAACGGCATGCCTACGATATGGACCTCCGAGAAGTGGCGTTGCGTATAGACCTTCAATCGGTTAAGGTCCATATCGTCCAGAGTAGTCAATTCCAGTGCGATGTGCGCGACGTGCGGCGATATAGAAGGAAGAAAAGTGATAACGACTTCTGAGATACGATGTATGCCGAAAAACGGTTAGCTGCGGACAGCCAACCGGATCGATTTTTTGGAATTTGGGAAAAACTAGGGACAGCCCTTTTCATTGATTTTTTACTATTGACTATTGATTATTGCTGATTTGATTGGTGGGGCAAGCCGCCACCCTACGAATTCTCGTTCATTAATTATCAGCATTTCCTTGGGGATACCTTAAGGCGGGGCAAAAATTGGAATTGTCCATCTCTTTGAGATTTTTTCAGCGGCTAAATCAAAATTTAATCCACCGG
>DQCG01000392.1 GCA_003533825.1 Phycisphaerales bacterium | reverse complement strand
CGGGATCGCTCTGCCACATCAGCCCCGTGTTCAAGTCGGTTACCGTACCGTCGGCGTTGTCTTTGTAAGCCGGCTTATTGCCGGCGTACCGTGCATCCTGACCGAAAAAAGCGGCGCCGGCTTTGGGATATTCTATTTCTGCATTGTTGCTGTAAAACCTGATCTGGGCGGTATCGACGATCGTGTATGGGGTTTTACCGGTTGATAGCTCCGCTGCCGATACGTCTGGAATCCAGGCGAGAATAGTCATGCACAGGATCACAGGCATGTAAAAATGAAGCCATGCTTTTTCCTGGGTAGTATTATTCGGATGTCCAATCATTAGAATTCTCCTGTCTTAACGTTATTTACGATTCACATCGATATAAGACGCATCCGGAGGGCAACTTTATTGCAACAGCCGGCAAAAACCTTCTTTCATCATACACCGGCAATGCCAACAAGCTGCTACTTCATTCAGTAAGTGGCCGGGAGTTGGTTTTGGTTACAGTTGAACAACTTTTTTCTTTATTCAAAGGTGTCCGGTTTGTGATAAAAGGCTGATTGGGAGTGTGAATTATTGTGGTGAATGTGGGTCAAAGATTTAGCATTTCACCAACAATGGCTCCCAGACAACAAAACATTACTTGAGGCTTAAATCGTTACCGGTTAGATTTTCTGTCTCAAGCATATAGCCCACCGGGATCTCTGCGCGATATATTGTTCGATTGCCATCCTTCCACCATTTGACCACGACCGGACCTTGTGGAGTTAAAAGTTTGCCTTCACACCAGTCCAGACCAACATCGGCAATCTTCAAGTGAATGATCTTCTTTTGGGAATCAACTGCATGAACACCGAGCACATCACGATATAGACTATGAGCCACATGAGAAGCAAAGCCGTGGTCGCAACTGGCGGAAGCCCCGACATTCTCCCAAAGAGTGCCGGTCTGTTCGGCCATGTAAAGAAAGAAATCAACAATCTCCTTCTTAATTTGACCTTGATTACCGTAGCGACTCAGGAGTTCCGACCGAAGGTAATTGCCAACGAAAGCGTTGGCCGGATGAATCTCGGGGAAAGCCTTGGTTTGCTGGCGTTCGGGGCCAAACTGGTGCAATAGTTTATCCCAAAGCTCTTCGTGTGTTTGAGGTGTGGCGATATCGAAGAAGAACGCAAAGTATTGACAGACTTCGGTCCGGTTCTGCGTAACCTGGAGCCGGCCATCTTTGCGCACGGCATTGTCAACAAAGAACTTACCATCGAACGACTGCCGGCGAATAATATTACGTATATGCTCTGCCTGGTTGATAAGATCAGGTTCGTTGTACATTCTGCCCCCGGCCGCTAATGCCGCCGCATAGAGCATATTGGTCGGATAGCTGACATCCTGCACAAAGCTGTTGGCTTTTGACCACTCGACGAAGACCCAGCTCTGAAGTTTCTCCAGGAGCCCATCCTCATTTGTGAACTTCTGGAAGTATTGATACAGGTCCTGCAGTCTGGATCTCAAGGCGGCAACCAGTTCGCGGTCTCCGCTGCGAGCCTCATACTCTTCTAATTGGACCACAAACCACAATGCCCAGTTTGGAATAAAGACACCATCATAATGGTCGGCCGGATAGCACATGGGCAACATTCCTTCCGGAAGGTAGGCAAAACTTGCCGGAAGGAGGTAGTTCTCAAAGAGATTCTTCTCGATGGTTGTGTTGCCGCAAAGGTCGAATGCGACACGTGAAGTAAAAAAACTGTCGCAAAGCCAGCCAGCCCGCTCCCGAGAAGGGCAATCCATGAAGATATCGGTAGCGTTTTGTTTGAACGTTTGCCGGGCGGCTTCGAAGATTCGATTCAATCTTGGGTCGCTGCACGAGAATCTGGCCCCTTCTGTTTCGGAGTTTGCATATTCTCGTAAATAAAGACCCTCGATTTTGCAGGTGCCTTGCAATACATTCAGCTTAAGATATCGCATCGTATAAGGCTCGAAGGATTCCAGTTGGTATGTGCCCGGTTTCAGTTCGTAGCAGACGCTGTTGACACAACCAAGACGCTTGAAATCCACGTCATTATTACTGAGTATTTCATCGAATGTGAAATAGAGTTTAGTCGGCTCAGAGCATTGGACGGACGCCCCGATGAAACCGGTGAGATTTGTCCCTAAATCGACTATGGAGAATGCGTTTTCCGAAAGCTCAATAGCCTTATCAGGCCGGTATGGCTTGTCTATTTTTTCTCTGGAAGCTGATTTGATCTTCTGCAATTCAATTGATGGGATAACCTGGAGTTCGCTTTCCGGATACCCTTTAAGTTTTGGGCCGATGTTGACCAGGGAGCGGTCTTTCCAGAGTCGCGCTACGGGCACATCACGTTGGAGCGTGCCTTGTGAGACAACCAGTAGCGGCTGGCGTTTTAGAAAATGAGGATAAGCAACTCTTCGAATAAGAAGATTTCGCCGAGCTAATGTTGAGCAGGATACTTTCGCAGACTCTGTCAAGGGTTCGTACCACCATTGATCATTACCTTCATTCATTCGGTAGTATTCAATGAATGGACGCTGAAAACTGTAGCGTTGTACTTTCTGAAGGCGATGCTTCAGGGTGGTAGCTTCGAAACTGGTGCCCTTACCGGCTGTGGAAGCCAGGATTATCCCATCGGATGCAATCTCCGCTTGAAGGAAGGCAGGCTCATCGAGAAGATAGAAACTATTGACATTATAGCCGGCGACTTCGATAGCCAGGACGTTTCTTTCCCTGAGGAAGTTACCAAGACTCCATTCGTCCATCCGGTAATAACCATGAGGCCCGCGAGCAGGGCCGTGACCAATGAATCGTCCATTGAGATATACCCTGTAAATAGATGAAGCAGCGATCCGAAGTATAGGATCTTGCTGCTCTGAGCACTTAAAGACGGCTCGAAATCCCACAAAAAGGTTCTTTTCTGTTTCCCGACCTGTCGGCCAGATTGGAAGGGCCGAATCAAACGACGATCTCGAAGTTTTGGCCTGAGCATTCGAAATCGAAGAAAACAGGCCGATGATACAGAGCACGTAAAGAATTGCCGGAGTCCGGATTGATCTGAAATGTTCTTTCATTATCATAACCTTTCGTATCCCAATATTTCCTGTTTTATCTGCATACTACCTTGATGAAGTATGATGTTTTTATCAGAGGAATGCCGGTAATGCAAGCGACTTGGGCTACACTGGGTGGATTTCGCTGTCAAGGGGCGCTTAAACCCAGCCACGATGGGCGCATTCAAAACCAGCCACTTTGAGAGTAGGAAGATTTGCCTTAGATGCGTCGGGTGTCATCGACCGGGCAAAAGTTCAACGAAATCGGCGTGGGGCTTTGTCGAACACCCTTCGTCGAGATTGGCTTGGTCGAGGTGATTCTTAAGTGAATAGTACTTCACGTTCAGGACGCGTGCTGTCTTGTTTAATCCATGTTCTTTGGCCAGAGTGACGGCCTTGTGCCAGAATTCTTTGGGCAGTCGGTTACGTTTGCTGGGTCGTTGGCTGTGCCAATGATCGAGTTGGCAACGGGCTTCAGATAGAGCATTGGGCATGTTCGCTGGTTGTTTGGTACTCATCAGTCGATCTCCCCCAAAATCGGTTTTACCGAACCGCCCGACGATCCATTCCATAGGCCGCCGATCAAACGGAATATGCCGGCCACATCCCGTCTCGCTTCTTATCTTCATCCTCACCACGTCCAGTTATCACTGTGTATCCTTTACAGATCGCCGAAAAACGGAATCCGTTTTCATACTTA
>DQCG01000198.1 GCA_003533825.1 Phycisphaerales bacterium | reverse complement strand
TGTGCCGGAACTGACCGAGGCGCTGAAGAAGACGTACTCCGAAGCATGGCAGGCGCGGATCGAAAAGCGGAATTATCCGCCGGGCCCGATGTCCAACGGACCGCTCACCAAGGCTTTTGCGTTGATCGACCATCTCGCCGAAGAGTTCGCCGTGGATACGAATCGCGTTTACGTGCTCGGACATTCAATGGGCGGCGCCGGCTCCTGGAACGCCGTTTGGGCCGCGCCGGAGCGATTCGCCGCGGCCATCCCCAGCGCTGGCGGATTGCTCCCCTGGAAGGATCCCGCGAAGTTCAAGCACGTGCCCATCTGGGCTTTTCACGGCGGAAGCGACCCGGTGGTGCCGACGGACTTTTCGCGGGAGATCTTCGCGCGTATGAAGGAAGCGGGCGGAAACCTGAAGTACACCGAACTGAAGGACGTGAAACACAACGCCTCGCAATATGCTTTCTACTACGAGGGCGACGAGCCGGAGAAAGGTTACGTCACCCAATATAGCGGCGATAGGTGCGACAAGACGGCGAATGTCTGGGACTGGCTCTTCGCGCAGCGGCTTGACAAGCGGTAGTTGTCCCTGCCAAAAACTCTATCCGGTGAAGCGGTAAAACAGTTGGAATATGAATCAGAATAAGACCGAGAGGAATACCAAAAGTACTGGATACCTTTAATTCGCGAGTGGAGCAGCCGACGAGGCCGCGATCCAGTGGGTGCGAGTCCCGCCCGTGCCAATTGCCCGATTCAGGCACGTAGCGATATCACGGCTCATGTTGGGTAACCGCATGAGTTCTGCGTGGCGTAAACGGCTCGGCCGCCCTGGACATTTACGTCCAGAATTATTAGGGATGTTTACTAATATATGAGGTTGACGGATAAAAGGGATTTCAGAGGCTTATAGAAACAGAAGAAAAAGAACTTCAATACACGGAATCGGCAACCATCTCTATTTCACCCTTACGGCATTGATTATTTCTGCGTGTTCTCGTTTGGGATGACAGAGTCTCATTTAAGCCCGTTAGATGCAGCTTGCTATCCGGCAGGCTACGGCTAAAATAGGGCAATGGCCGAAGAAAAAGGACAAGACAAGTACTCAAAGATTCGTCGGAAGATTAAGGATTTTCCCGCCGGGCCGGGTCTGTATTTTATGAAAGGCCCTCATGGCAAGGTCCTTTATATAGGCAAGGCCAAGAATCTGCGTTCACGTGCCGCCAGCTATTTTCAACCTGGCAGCGACCTGTTCGCAACGCGCGGGCCGAAAATCGCCGAGATGATTGCGAAGGTCGAAAGTGTCGATTTTTTAGAGAGCCCTAACGAAGTCGATGCCGTTTTGCAGGAAGCCCGATTAATCAAAGACATCCGCCCGCCCTATAATACGGACCTCGTCGATGACAAAACATTTCCTTATCTTCAAATCACGACCGGTGAGGATTTCCCCGGCGTCTATATCACCAGAAAACCACAACAACGCGGCGTAAGATTGTTCGGCCCGTTTACGGCGGTTAAAGACCTCCGCCGCGTCCTTGTCGTGCTGCAGAAAATCTTCCGATTCAGAACGTGCAAGCTGGAAATCCGTCAAGACGATGAAAAACGCAGATTCTTTCGTCCCTGTCTTTTATTCAGCATCAAGCAATGCACCGCTCCATGCTCGGCAAAGATCGATAAGCAGGAATATAAAAAAATCATCAAGGACCTTATCAAATTCCTGCGTTCGAAGCGTTCGACAATACTGCGGCAATTAAGAAAACAAATGGCGGAGGCCGCGTTGGCGTTGGAATATGAAAAAGCGGCGATGTTTCGCGACCGTATTCGTCTGATCGAGCGGCTCGACCAGCGGGGTACGCCGGATGAACATGTCCAGCCGGAAGCTTTTGCCGCCGACCCGGCCGAAGCACTCGTCAAGTTGCGGGAAATGCTGCAAACAGCCGAGCCCGTGCGGATTATCGAGGGCATTGACGTTGCCAATATCGGCGGGGCCGAGGCGGTCGGCTCGTTGGTGAAGTTCATCGACGGCAAGCCCTTCAAAAGCGGGTACCGGAGATTCAAAATAAAGACCGTCAGTGGAATCGACGATTATGCGATGATCGCCGAAGTTGTAAAACGCAGATACAAATACGCCCTTCGGGGCGAGGAACTCTGGCCGGATCTTGTGTTAATCGACGGCGGCCTGGGACATTTGAGAGCCGCTGAGAAAGCGTTTGCGGAAATGAACGCGCCTACCGTAAAAATCGCCTCTATTGCAAAGCGTGAAGAAGAGATTTACCTGCAGGACAGAAGCAAGCCGCTAAAGCTGCCTTCCAACTCGCCCGCCCGCAAGCTGCTGCAGTACGTTCGCGATGAGGCCCACCGCTTCGCCCAGCATTACTACCACATCCTGCGAAGCAAAAAGCTGTTGGGCGATTAGTGTCAAGTGCGTCACACGTGTCGAGGGCGTCTCGCCCTCGAATCGCGGGCAGGATGCCCGCGACACTGAAACGCCTCCAAATCGCGGGCAAGATGCCCGCGACACCTACCTGCCGCCCAACGGGTTATGCTCTCTTTTCGTTATCTTTATCGAGCTGCAGTGAATCCTTCTGCTGTTGCTTCTTCGGCTCGATGGGTTCTTCGGAATCGAACGTATCCTTATACCATTTTTCCAGCTTATCCAAACGCTGCTGCAGCTCCTTCATCTGCCTCTTGATCGAATCGAACATCTCATCCCCCGGGCCAAAAGGCACGATGGGAGCTTTGAAGTCGGGACGCATCTTATCGAAGTAAGGTTTCCAGTCAAACGATTGTGGATCTAAGTTTTGGTAGAGCTTTTTTGTCCCGGTTGCTTTTCGAGCATCCCTGACGGCCTGCTCGGCAGACTCGCGATATTTCTCGGGCAGCTTGTCGATTTCTTTTAATGTGGTTTTGTACTCGTTTTCGCCAACGCTGACGGAGATTGTCGTATCATCGTCGTTGGGACTACCTTCGATAGTGATGGTATAATCTTCGCCGTCGGATGAGTGTTTATATGTGTACAGCTCTTTGAAGAATTTCTTGATGTTCACGTCGAAATCCGAAGGCATGTTGTCCCGAAAGACTTCCATCCAATCTTCGTCTCCGGGTTTTAACCGAAAGATTTTTCCCGGCCGCCATGATTGCACGATATCGGGCTCGGGAGGGTACTTCATGTCGAACTCGCCCTTCAGGCCTTCGAGTTTGAGCGTTATGGTCTTGCGTTTGCCAAGATGGATAATCTCCAGCGTGACTTCTGCGCCTATCCCGGCCTTTCGCACATCATCGACAAACTGCTGTCTGTCGTCTACGAGGCCGCCCTCGAAGCCGACGATGATATCATCTCGTTCGAGCCCGACCTTATCGGCGGGACTGCCGCGATGAATGTTTGCGATCCGTATGCCCTGGCCCGCCTCAAGCCCCAAATGTTTGACAAGCAAGTCCGGCAGAGGCGCCCCGTCCAGCATTACACCGATATAAGGACGTGCATCGTTTGAGTCCGTATCGACAGATAATCCTGTGCCGGCACAAACTAAGATTAGAGCAACTGTAAGGATTATGTTCTTCGCTTTCATGATTGTCCCTTTCTCATCATAAATGTTTTAAAAAGCTACCACCTAATAATAAGTAGATTTCTCGGTTCTATATTCACGATTGTGTGGTAGCCTCAAAGCCGAAGGCTTTGGGGATGGTGGAGGGAAAAGCCATCCCCAAGCTTTGCTTGAGGCTGCACCCTTTCTTCATTTATCCACAAATTCAATTGTTATAAGGTACTACAGGTCCCCGTAATAAACGGCGGGCCTGACGATATTTTCCCGGAGCCCTTCGACGAGCCATTGGTTGCCCTGGTTGTCGGTGAAGCTGTACCAGTCGACATTACGCAGCGAGTTGCCGACAGAATCCATTAGAGGCTGGGGAAAGACGACCTGCCCAGCATCCATTTGATTCCCTGCGTTCTGTGCCAATATATTCGCCGGAACTTCAGAGCTTTGCGACGTCGTAACAAAATGCAGCGCAAAGTGAAGTATCAGGCCGATTATAAGCCCCGCGGCCAGTCCTGCCGCAAAACGCAGCCGGCCGTTTGTCTTCAGAACTCGGCGCAGCGGAGTTTTCGCACGCCGCTGCCATGCCTGCTCGAAAATTTCGCCGGCCTCTTTTCCGGCCCCGTTTATCTCTGAGCCGACGGCCTCGCAACTTCGCTCGTGCAGATCCTGCAACTGCTGAAGCAGTTCTTTTGCCTGAGAATTTCTTTCCAACTCCGTTTTCAGTATTTGCTGCTCGCTGGGCGTTATCTCACCGTCGAGATATTTTCCAATCAGTATCTCAAGCATTTCCTGTGTCATATTCATTTTTCACGCACCTTACTTCTTTTTTTGCCGCTTACTCGGTCATAAATCATTCGCCGTGCCCGCACGAGTCGAATCTGCACGGTCGTGATGGGGATATCGAGTATCTCGGCAATGTTCGCATACGTTAAGTCGCCGGCATAAGCCAGCATAAATACCTGGCGATATTTCTCGGGAAGCGTTCGTACCGCCTGCAATATCCGCCGGCATTGTTCCTTCTGTTCAATTTTCTCAAAGAGCTGCTGAGTTTTCTCGTCGCATTGAAGCTCGGCGATTTCATCATTCAATGGGATCGGCCTTCGGGCATTGCGCTGGCGGTGGCGAAGTGCCTGCCGTTTGGCCAGGACCGCCAGCCAGGGCCGAAACCGTTCCGGCTCACGCAGCGAATCGATCTTCGCGATAACCCGTATGCATATATCCTGCAAGACATCATCGACCTGGTCGGCATCGCCGAGGATGCTGTAAACCAGCCCTTTAAGCCAGGGCCAGTTGCGTGTTAATAATCGCTGCAACGCCTCTTTATCGCTTCGCTGAGCTGCACAAACTAATGCCGATTCGTTTTGCTTTCTTTCGGTTGTCATATCGCTTCTACATAGTATATAGATACTTGAGAAGGGAAGTTCATACACAATTTTCATATATTTTTTGTGAATTTTGATGAAATGTATGAGTTAAAACTGCCTGCTACCAGTTGTAGCGAAATCTTCGCCGGACGAATCGGGAGTATTATCTGTGCCTAACGGCTGAATGACATGCTTGCCTGGTATGTACCGCCATAGGCGCCCATGTTGATGCGGTCCCCGTTTGGTGGCAATTCTTCCGAGAAGTCAGAATCGGGATTACCAGTATCAATACACGGGCTTGTCAGCATATCCTGCAGCCGGCTCTGACTCCCTGCGTGCCATCTGCCCGCCTGCGAGCGCAGGTGATAATCACCTGCGACCCAGTAATCATCGGTTACATCGTCGAGCGTTCCGCCCAAGTTCCAGAATCCGGGTTCGGCGAAACAGGGCGCCGCGTCTATATTACCCTGTCCCGGCCAGCCGCCCTGGATATTTGAGTACGTGATTGTATCGGCATCGTTTTCTATCTGGACCGCATCGTTGACGGCGTTGTTGTAATAGATGATGGAATTGATAACCGCCGGGCGGGAGTTGGAAATGCCGAAGCCGGTATTGGAGGCTATCGTGCAGTTGGTGATTGTGGGCAGGCCGCCTGAGACGCCGTGGTCGAGATTGCCGGCGATTACACAGTTGCTGATTACAGGGCGGTTGTAGATGGTCATACGCCCGCTCGCCTTGGCCTGCATTTCTATGCCGGAGCCGGCGTTGGAGTTTATTTTGCAGTTTGTTATTGCCGGATTGCTGCCTTCGCGCAGCTCGATTCCGCTGCTGCCGTTATTTTCGATCCGGCAGCTTGTGATTGCAGGCGACGCTGCCGAGCAGTATATCCCCGCTTGCGGTCCGGAGATGGTAAAGCCGGCAAGCACGCAGCCTTCATCTTCGCCTCTTGCGAAAGTGACGACCGGGCCGTCGCTTACATTGCCGGTCAGCACGGTACCGGCCACTACCGCCGGGTTGCCGGGATCGGCCGAGCTGAGCATTACGTTCTTGCCGCTGAAATTGATGTTTTCGTGATAAACGCCTTCGCTGATTACAATTTCGTCGCCGGGATTTGCTTCGTTTATGGCGTGCCGTGTATAGTCGTACTTATTGCCGCTGGTGACGTTCTCGATTGGGCCGTCCTCGGTAGCGAAAGATGGTGCCACAAGCTCGATGCCGTCGCCGGTTCCCAGGTTGCGGGAGTACTTCTTGTCCACGGGATTATTCCAGTGTTCGTGTACGCCCATGCTCGCCAGCGGCGTTCCATCGCCTTCCGGATCGTATGCCGTGCTGGAAAGCAGATTATCCGCCTGGGCCGCCTCGTGCAGGTAATTCTCCGGATTCCCGGTCACCTCCGTGCAGCGAGGCTCGTTTCGCATGAAATCGAGTCCGACCGAATCGATAGCCACCGGGTCCTGCGAGGCGAACATGCTGGAACACCAGTCGTCGCCGAAGGATTCCCATTTGATTACATTGCCACTTTGATGCAAAGCGGGGTATAATCCGTCGATAAAATACAGCAGGGTCTTGCCGGAAAGATGCCGATGGCCGTTCAGGTTGACCAGGCAGTTGTAAGTGTTCATTCCCCTGCTTCGGCCGCCGTGGTTGTGCAGGGGTGAAGGCGTCCAACCGCCTCCGGACGGGAAATAGACCGATCCGAAATGGTTTTTGGCCGACAATGTGATACCGTAAAGTGTATGAGGCCTGAGCAGGGCCATATTGATCAGGTAGTCGGCTTCGGTAACGCATCGGGGCAGATAGGCGGTCCCTGCCCTCGTATGGAGCGGGTTGGCGGTGTCGTGGCTTACTGCGATGCGCCCGTTGCGGGCCAGATTTGTTTTTACCACGAAGCTTATATTCTGGAAATCGGGATCGGGATCGCTTCGGATTTTGTCGTAGATAGGATTGCCGATATATCTTGAGGCGTCGTAAATCGTAATGGCCGAGCCCGGCACACCCGCCACGTTTACAAGCTGCTTTAGGAGCGAGTAAATCACGTGAGGGCTCGGAGTGCCCATGGACGACGACCAGTTTCCGCCGCTGCTGTTCTCCTGGTTCATATTGATTTTTATGGCGATTTTCTCCCCGCGCCGATAGCCGACATCCCCGAGACCCCTGTTCTGATTAAAATGTTTGAAAAGTGCATCCCACGCCTGCGCGTCGCTCGGCTCGGCGGTGAGCGTCTTAATGGTCTTGGAGACCATATAATCAACCACCCCTTGATTAGTGTTATCATCATCCCACCACGCACCCGTCTGGCCGTCCCAGCTCGTTGCGGCCGGCTCATGCGTCCATACGACGCGGCCGGGATGGATGCCTTTTGCCACTCCCATAGGATTGTTCGGCGGCTCGGTTGGCGTGAATGCCGCTTCAGCAGGGGTCCGGCCGGTAATGCTCACAGACAACCATAGTGCCATCACGCTGACGACGATACATATCCCCGCGACGATATAACGGGATTGATGGAGGAACCGCTTTGCCCTGCGATACGCAAGAGCCGAACCAATCAATCCGGCAATCCAAATCACGAAACCGCTCGCAAACGGTGCCGCAAAACGCTGGCAGGGATATGTCGCTCTGGATGGCTTTGGGATCACGCGGATTAAAAACCAGATCAGCGAGAAAAGCCCCATTATGGGAAACATCCACATCAACCAGCGATATTTCCTGCTGCTGTTGAGAGGCTTGCCTGTTTTTGGGCATATTCGGGGCGATTGAGCGTAAATACCACCGCTTCGTGTGTTTTTAGAAACCGGTGAAACGAATTTTGATTTTCTCAGGAGCATATTCACGCCTCCACAAATTTTGGCCGTAGCCTCCGTTTATATTTTTCTTTAGTTATTGCTTATTATACTATTAGTTATCTCCAGATGCAACTGAAATGGCAGCAACATTATGCTTGTTTAAAAACAATCGGGGCCTGTACCGAATCAATCAGTACAGGCCCCGAACTGCTGCCGGATATAAAAAAAGGCTTTGGGGGCACTAACTGTGCCCCCAAAACCGGTTAACATCATCATATCGAGCTTTACATATCAGCCCGACTCATCATTTCTTCTACTACTCAACAGCTCCGATGGCGTAGAAGTTTTTGCCCGAATCCATCGAAGTAAAGACATACGTTCCAGCGGGAAGTTCTGCCGCATAGACGCTCATCGGACGGTCGTTACTGCCGTCGCTTGCCTCACGGACATAGATATCTATGCCCGTGTCGGTCAACGTTCCGGCCGCCAGAGATGCTGCTGAAATGTAATCTGCCGCATCCTGAGGTGATGCAATAGCGCCTCCGGCATTCCATTCAGCCGGAATTCGGTCATCGATAGTGACCCACAGAATCGCATCGCGAGCAATCGTCACCTCGTATGTAACATCGACTGTGCCGCCGTTCTTGTCGCTGTTGAACGTGCGGATATACTCGCTGCCTTCATACTCGGCGGGAATTCCGGCCCACGGATATGTGCGGTC
>DQCG01000725.1 GCA_003533825.1 Phycisphaerales bacterium | reverse complement strand
ACCCACAGATTATTCAAGAGAGCCCAATTTAATTACGCAAACAGAATCCGTGATTTGCTCAGACGTCGAGAACGCTTTCTATAATCCTGTTTTATATAACAGAACCGTTGTATGGTAAAATAGTAATAGTCGTAACGAATTCGATATTTATGGTTCAACAATCCCAGTCCCCTCTGCCGTTCTACTCAGCAGCATCGGTCTCAGTCTTGCCTGCTGGAATCTGCGAAGGCTGAAAGAATCATAATGGCAACAACAGGCTTAAAGCAAAATCAGAACCGATGGGAGAAGGTGGCGAAAAAGCTCCTGGAAAATGAAAAGCAGGAAGCGTACCCTTACTACCTCTACAGCTTGCAACTACTTGATTGGTTGCTGGAGAAGTACGAGCTGGTCGGACATTGGGCCAGGTACGAGGACATATTCCAGGAAATGGTAATGAGAATGTGGGGCTGGGATCCCAACCACATCCAGAAGGTGCTGTTTCCGAAGGAATTCAACGCCGACTAGGATGAACAGAATGACGCCAGTAGGTTCGGCATGTTGCTCATGGATAGCCTGGACACGAACTTGAATCTGTACTGAGAAAGAGGTTAAACATGGAGAAGGAAAAACCACAACTCGACCTGGACCCGGACCAGCCGATACTGAACCAGCTTGAAGACCTGGCACTGGCCGGAGACGAGGAAGCCGCCAGGCAGATCAACGAGATAATATCCAATCCGGAAAGACTCCAAGTGCTGAGCAACTTGAGACTACCCAAACCAAGCGACGGAACCGACGCCGGAACGAAGAAAACCAAAATACCATGAATCCATTCTGGGCGACGATCTCGGGCCGGGGTAACCTGTGATGCCCCCTTACCAGAAGATTAGCATACTTCTGTTACCTTACAGTTCTACCACACAAAGCTTCCAGAATTTGCCAGGGTGTGCCTGAGAGCTTGCCTGGTGGACAAAGTCTTCTCAAATCGCCCTATCACATGGGGGTGGCAATTTATCACACAAAAGCGTTACGCCACAGCACTACCAGAACGATGTTTCGTTCGATAGCGGCGTTGGCGTTTTTGATTCGCTTGTCGTTGTCGGCTTTGGCTGCATTTCGAGCAGTAAGTATGCCCTGGCTTACGTTCCTCTCCACATAGCCGACAGCATAGGGTGTCCGTTCTGTGCCTAAACCGGAGAACATCTTTCTTTTCTACCGGCCTCTTGAATTTGAACGCATCGAACAGATCGAAGCCGTTCTTTTCGTCCTGGTGCCGTCGCCAGTGATATTCACATATCTTCCGGCCCCGGCATTCAGTCAATGGCCGCCAGCCCATGAAAGCCGAGTTGCTGCATCCCGGAACATCGCATAATCCGGTTGCGTCACACATTATTCTCCCTCCGTCTTGTGAGATTGAACAAGGGCCTTAATTGCTGCTTTGGTCTGCTCGGAAAATTCCGGCCACGCCTGCATCAGTTGGGCCAAGTCAGGATTTTTTTGCAGAAAAATAGCAAAGCATTTGACAAAGTCGATAAGTTCGCTTAATGTAAGTGCTTTGTCGGTTTGACCTTTAGGAGATTTGGCCAATAGACTCATAATCCATTGGTCGTAGGTTCGAATCCTACCGGGCCCATTTTTTTAACTCTTTCATTGTTAAGTACTTGTGCTTAGCAGCTTTTTTCTTAAACGCTCAAGAGTCGGCATTTTCGGCCAGAGTTCGTCAATAGAAGGAAGAATATTGGGTGTGATTTATATGGGAAGAAAATCACAAATACATGCGGACAGCCAAGCGTAGTTGAGGGGCTTAGGATGGAATTGGCGATTCATACTGAGCATTTGACAAAGATTTACAGTCAACGGCTAATTGCGGTCAACGACATGAATCTGGAAGTGCCGCGTGGTTCTGTCTTCGGATTATTAGGCCCCAACGGTGCGGGCAAGACGACAACATTGCGCCTTTTGTTAGGATTGCAGCGTCCCACAGCGGGTCAGGCGCAGGTTTTCGGCAAGTCATGCGGGCCCAATGCGGTTGGTGTCCGATCTCAGATTGGCTATCTTCCCACAAATCCGAAATTGCCCGGCAATCTGCGACCCATCGAATACCTGGACCTTCTCGGCAAGTTGTCCCGGCTGCCGGGTGAAGTTCGCAAGCCGCGAATATCCGCCTTGCTTCGCGCCGTGGGGTTGCTCGGGGCTACCGATCAACGGATCCAGACCTTTTCTACCGGGATGTGTACTCGCCTGGGAATTGCCGCCTCCCTTGTCGCCGATCCGCCGCTGCTGCTCTGGGACGAGCCCACCGCCGGCCTGGATCCCTCGGCCCGGAGGTTCACTCTGGAACTCATCCGCGAGATGGGAAAGACTAAAACCGTTGTCGTTGCCACACATATTCTCAGTGACATTGACCAGATCTGCGATCACCTGGGCGTGATGCACGAAGGGCGCATGATTTTCACCGGTTCGATGCAGGACATGAAGCGGCGTCTTCGCCGCCACGATTTCACCCTGGAACTGGAAGGCACAGCAGAAGATGTCCGGCGACTGTCACACGAGGCAGCTAACCTGGAAGGCATCGATGCACATCTTGATACCGGCCAGGCATTGCTTGTACGAATTGCCGACGGTCGCAGCCGCTCCCGCGCTTTGATCGATGTTCTTAAACTTGTCGACGAGAGCAATCTCTCGCTCCAGGCAATCCATTCCGGCCAGAATGCGACAGAGAACGCTTATCTCCAATTGCTGCAAGAGGACGAAGCCCATGGATTCCACCGCTAAAAGTTCAAAGATCGGCACACGAATGATGCCCTACATGGCGATTCCCCGGCATGACATGAAAACCTTGTGGTCGAGTCGGCTGGTCCGTCTTTGGCTGGGGGCCACTGCGCTGTTGACTCTACTGCTGGTCGGCTCGAACTGGTCCAACTTCATGGATGGCACGCTAATCGCGTCACTTTTGTTTCCGTACCTGGTGTTTCCCTGGTTTTTTGTTGCTGTGGTGCTCGGAGTCACCCCGGTTTCAGGATCGCGAGCCGAAACATTGGCTGACGGAATCCTGTGCAGGCCTGTGAGCCGCCTGGAATACCTGCTGGCCACCTGGTCTGCCCGAGTCGTGCTTGTATTGAGCGTCTATCTGGTGGTGACAGTCCCGGCGATTGTGCTCGTAATACTGGCAAAACGCCCAGTATCGGAGGACACGGTGACTGTCTATGGAATTATCACGTCTCTGGGTGTGGTCGGACTCGTATTGACTTTCCTCGTGTCGCTGGGATTTTTCACCGGGACACTGCTGCGAAAACCGCTGTTGGCGGTGGTGGTGCTTGTCTTCATCTGGTACCCGATCGGCCTGATTTTGAGCATCTTCTCGTTGGAGGAGTTCTCGCCGATTAGTTTGAACCAGGCGATATCCACACAACTCCGCCGCTCTTGGCGCCAGACCGATACCGAGGCGAAGGACAACGCCAACGTAAAGGATGCCGATGTTATTACCGATCAGGTATCCAACTTTTTCAGCGTCCTTTCAGGCGTCCAGCCAAAGCAAAAGGCGAACAAGCCGGATTTCTTCGAGGGTGAAAAATTCGACGACCTTTCTTTGTTTCGCGTGACTTTGGGATATGGGCTGCCGACCATAGCGGCCGTTATCCTGGCAAGCCTGTGCTTCTATTGGCGCGATTTGTGACAAGTTGTCGCTACGAGGAACAGGAAAAATAAAAAATAGGGGAAAATCACAAAAAAAGGTAAAACCGTAACAAAATGGTAACATTTAGATGGTATTATTGTCCAACCTGGCATGAAATACAAACAATTGTTATGATAAGCTTGGGAGGTATATTGTGTTTGCGAAATTTAGACTTGTAATGATCCTTATGTTGGCCGTATTTGTATTTCAGAGCGTTTCGGTAGGGCAGACCTTGCCTCCGGCGATCCAGTGGATTCCGCAAGATGCTGTGATTTCGCTGGAGTTGGCACAGCCGAAAGCGCTGCTTGACCTGCTTACCGGCGAGAAAACGAGTGCCTTTGTCGAAGCATTACCGGCGTATCAGGAGCTGGAGTCAACGCCTCAGTTCCAACAGGTGCTCACTCTTCTCGGCAATATGGAGAGCGAATTGGGCACGGACTGGCGGAACGCCCTGGCAAAACTCACAGGCGGAGGCATCACCCTTGCCATCTGTCCGGAAGAGACGGTCGTGCTTATCATCGACGCCGAAGATGAGCAATTACTGGAACGGCTTCACGAGATGCTCCTGGGGATGGCCCGATCCGATGCCGAGCAGAAAGGGCAGCCGGGGCGCGTGGCGTCTACGCAGTACCGGGATGTGACCGCATGGACATTCGACGGAAAAGAAGCGCATGCAATCATCCGCAATCGGCTCGTCATGGCCAGCCGCCCGGAAGGGCTCAAAGCCGTGCTGGAACTTCGCGCCGAGACCTGGGGTGACAATCTGGCGTCGAAGAAAAACTACCGGGCTGCAAAACGCCACCTGTCCCGGGGCGGCGGCAATGCCGTCGCGACGGTGTTCGCCGACCTCGAGCTACTGATGCAAACTCCCGACATCGCCGGGCTTCTGAAGCAGCAGGGGGAGAATCCTCTGGCTGCACTTACTTTCGCCGGGATCGTCGAGGCGATACGCGATTCGAAATGGCTGGCGTTGGGACTGCAAATCGAGGATGAAACGCTTATCTGCCGGGCCTCGGTGGATGGCGAAACGGTGGCTCGGACAAGTCCCGCCGCTTTTGCCCTGCCCAAGGAACCGGGCGAAGGCGCTCTGCCGAATCTGGCCGTGCCGCGCCGAATCGCTGCTTTGACTCTGTACCGGGATTTGCACCAGTTTTACGCCGCCAAGGACGACCTGTTCCCCGAGCGCACATCCGGATTGATCTTCTTCGAGAACATGATGGGTATATTCTTTAGCGGCCGCGATCTGACCAATGAGGTTCTGGCGCAGACCAGACCTGATATCCGATTTGTGGTCGCCGAGCAGCAGTTCGATCCTGCGATAGGTACGCCTAGTGTGAAACTGCCGGCTTTTGCCATGATCCTTCGCCTCCGTGACGAAGAGCAGTATGACGAGATTTTCGAGGAGGCATGGCAGAAGGCTATCGGCCTGATCAATTTCACCCGGGGACAACAGGCGATGCCGGGATTGATCATC
>DQCG01000380.1 GCA_003533825.1 Phycisphaerales bacterium | reverse complement strand
GATTTCGGGGTAGATAACCTCGGTAGCGCCCACCTTGGAAAAGACCTCGCCGGCAATCAAATCCTCAGCCCTGGCGTAAATTTGTTTAACTCCCATCTGCAGGAGGTTCACGACCGTCAGAATAGCGGCCTCAAAACCACCGGCCCCTTGTCCGATGCCGATAATCGCGACATCCACCTTGTCCACTCCCTGGGACTTAAGGGCCTCTTCGTCGGTGCTGTCGAGCCGGACGGCGTGGCTGACCTGGTCTGTAATCAATTCGATTTCATCCCGGTTTTTGTCAATAGCGATCACCTCGGCACCGCTCATCGCCAGAGCGATAGCCAGTTTCTGGCCAAATCGCCCCAGCCCTATCACCGCAAACCGTCTCATAATTCATCCCTCATATATCGTATTGTGTATATCGTATTGCGTATTGCGTTCTAATTTTGCGCGATACGCATCACGCAATACGCACAACGAAATTATCCGACAATAACCGCCTCTTGCGGGTAATTGTATCTGGCCGGCTTTAAGTTAAAGGTCAATGCGGCCAGCAGGGTCAACGGCCCAAGCCGCCCGATCAGCATCATCGCAATAATAATCAATTTTCCGGCCGTTGTCAAAAGAGATGTGATTCCCGTCGTTAAGCCGACCGTACCGAGAGCGGAAGCCGCCTCGAACATAATATCAGACATCGTAAAGCCGTTCGAATTCTCAGTAATGCTCAGCAACAGAGTACCGCCGAACAGAACCGCCGCAAACAGCAGCGTTACCATTACCGCCCTGCCGACAACAACGACACGAATCGAGCGCCTGAACATCTCGACTTCATGACGTTTTCGCAGGGCTGCTATCGCCGCCATGATAATAACCGCCAGCGTAACCGTCTTGATTCCGCCTGCGGTCGAGCCGGGTGAACCCCCGACGAACATCAGGAGAATCAATACAAACCTGCTGGATGGCGACATAGCGGATATATCGACGGTGTTGAAGCCCGCCGTCCTCGCTGTAATCGACTGAAACAGGGCGCCGGTTATCGTGTTTTCGGTCGGATTGCCCGGACCGGATGCGTAACGCTCGAACAAAAGGATCGCCAAAACTCCCAGCACAATCAAAGAGGCACTAACACTAAGAACGATCTTGGTCTGCAGCCGCATTCGCTTCGGTGCTTCCATCGAGAACCTGTATTGCTTATTGAACCACTTTTTGAAGAACCGTTTGATCCTGTCAACCGCAATATTCACAAGATCATAGAGCACGCTGAAACCAAGTCCGCCCAGGATGATGAGCGGACAAATCACCGCGCACGCCTGCCAGCTTCGGTTGTAGTCGACAAAGCTGTTACTGAACAGGCTAAAACCGGCGTTACAAAAAGCGCTGATAGCATGGAAAATACTATAGAACCATTTATTCTGAACGCCGCCGGTCCACATCCCCAGAAGGCTCACCGCGCCGACTGCTTCGATCAGAATCGTGCTGAAAAAGACAAAACCTATCATATTGCCAATCCGGCTGACCGTTCGGGCGCTGAGCAAATCCTGCATGGCTACCGATTCCCGCAGGCTGAACGCCTGGCCAAGCAGCAGGGCAAAAACCGCCCCGAATACCACGATCCCCAAACCTCCGAGCTGTATTAGTGCAAGGATAACCACCTGCCCCATCATGCTGAAATCCGTGCCGGTATCTTTGACAATCAACCCGGTGACACAGGTGCCGCTTGTTGCCGTGAACAAGGCATCGACAAAACTCAGGCTTTCTTTGCCGTCCGCGGATGCCGCCGGCAACATGAGCAGGCCCGCTCCGGAAAATATCAAAACCAGAAAACTTGCGATCAACGTCCGGGTCGGACTCTTGCCGGATGCCGCCAGATTGATGCTGGTCTTGCAAAGCTTTGCGACGACCTGCACAACAAGATAAAGACCTACGGCGAAATGCCGAACTTCCGTCGCTTCCGCTTTGGTCGGGGCAAACCAGCGACCAGCTCCAACCACAGCTACGCCAAGCACAAGCAAAAGCGGAATCTCGAACCAGTTGGCCCGCCAGAATTCAGCCTTTGAGACGGCATTAAACATCCGGATGAGTTTCTCGCCAACAAAGGCACAAAGTAAAGCCACCTGAACCGAGTACAAAATCCAGGCCCGAAGCAGCGGCTCTTCGAAACCGAACAGCATAACGAAAGACGCCACGACCACGGTCGCCGTCAGGGCATTGGCGAAAATCAAAACCCTCTCCAATGACTTGTTTTTATAAATTATCTGCATACGTTAATTTCCGACAGTCGTGTTTCGAGAGACAATTGTAAGTCCGAAATCGCAAATCGTAAATCGAAAACCTTCAAATACTTCAGGCGACATCCGCCAGGCCGATTGCATCTCCGAACTTTTTCAGCAGCGCCCGGCGGATATTACGATGCTCCGCCCTTGTCAGCATCGGATCCTGCGAGACCATCTCGAACGCATTTTTCCGTGCCATCACGAGCAGATCATAATCATCCACAATGCTGGCGATTTTAAGATCGGGCAGGCCGTGCTGCCTCGTGCTGAACATCTCCCCCGGCCCGCGGAGCCGCAAATCGTGCTCGGCGATCTCAAAACCATCGTTGCTCCGGATCATAATTTCAAGCCGGCTCTTAGCCGTTTCATTGTCGGTCTCCGCGAACAATAAGCAATAGGACTTGGCATCCGACCGTCCGATACGCCCCCTGAGCTGATGCAGTTGCGCCAGCCCGAACCGATCGGCGCCTTCCACCACCATGATTGTCGCGTTGGGGACATCGACGCCGACCTCCACGACAATCGTCGAGACCAGCACGTCAATTTTACCCTTTCGAAATTCCGACATCACCTGCTGCTTCTTCGCAGAAGGCATCTGGCCGTGCAGAAGCTCGACGTTAAATTCGGGAAATACTTTCTTCGAAAGCTGCTCCCACTCATCGGTCGCAGCCTTTACTTCATCGGCCTGCTCGGCAGCGGTAATCCGTGGATAGACGAAATAGGCCTGCTTCTTCGCTTTAAGCCGTTCGCGGATGAATTCGTACGCTTTCGGCCGGTTGTACCGATTCACCCAGCGGGTGACTACGGCACCGCGGCCCGGCGGCGAGTGCCTGATTATAGAAACATCCAGATCGCCGAACGCGGTCATCGCCAGGGTACGAGGGATAGGAGTCGCCGTCATCACAAGGCAATGCGGCGTCGCCTGCTTGCGCAGCTCGGCCCTTTGCGCGACGCCGAACTTGTGCTGCTCGTCGATGATAACCACCCCGAGCTTTTGAAACTCTATGTCCGACTGCAGCAGCGCCACCGTCCCAACGACAATGTCAATCTCGCCGGAACCGATCGCTTTGATGACCTGGCTCCTCTTCTTGCCGGTCAGTCCGCCGGTGATTAGAATGCGCTTGACGCTGCTGTTCTTGAGGTATCTTTCGATGCTGAGAAAATGCTGGCCGGCAAGAATCTCCGTCGGAGCCATTATCGCTACCTGCATCTTATTCGCCACGGCAAGCAATGCAGCGTAAAGCGCTACCACTGTCTTTCCCGAGCCCACGTCGCCCTGCAAAAGACGATTCATCGGCTCTGATTTGCCCATATCCGCAGCAATTTCAGAGATACACGAGTCTTGATCTTCAGTGAGCAGAAACGGAAACCGCTTTCGGATCCTGCTGTCGATCTTATCGGTGCAGCCGCACGGCACCGCCTTCGAAAAATGCAGAACCTTATACCGTCGAAGCGCCAGTCCAAGTTGCATCAGAAACAGCTCATCGTATTTTAACCTGCGCTTTGCCTGCGAAAGTTTTTCCTCGTCCGGCGGTAAATGAATCCAGGAAAACGCGTCCTTTCTGGAAATCAGGCTCGCTTCTTTCAAAAATCCTTTGTCGTAAAATTCCGATACAAGTTCGTTCAGATGATCGAGCACCGGGGCGATGACTCGCTTGATTTGTCTGCTGGTCAGTCCTTTGCACGCAGGATAAATTCCGCCGCTGAAAGAATCCGCCGACTGCGGGTGCTCTTCATCGAGCACAAAAAACTTCGGATTGGTCATTTGCAACTGATGTTTGTACAAAGTCACCTTGCCCGAGGCCATGATTATCTGGCCCGGTTCCAGTTGGCCTCGAAGATAGCCGCCGTGAAACCAGACAATCCTGCAAACGCCCGTATCGTCGCTGATCATGGCCTCGAAAAGCGGCTGCCTGCGAAAACTCTGATAGTCTGTCGACTCGACCATCCCGAATACGGTAACAGTTTGGTTGGGTCGCATCCGGCCTATCTTGCACGGTTCCGGCACAAAATTCCAGTCGCGAGGAAAATACTCCAGCAAGTCTCCAACCGTCTCGACCCCCAACTGCGCGAAAGTCTCGGCCCGCGCCGGCCCGACCCCCTTGAGGAACTGGACAGGCATCGACAAATTTATTTGATTTTTCTGCTTAGTATTCAATTTAGTCGTTGCCATTTACCTCGGATATTACTGTCTTACTTTCGTATCCACCGTGCATCAACATACCAAGCAGGAATCCAGTTTACACGAAGTTAATTCCGCTCCTATTGTTCTCACGAAAGCGATGACACTACAATTTGTCATTCCCGCGAAAGCGGGAATCCGGTTAGTTCATGACATCAGAATATAAGTCTCTCCACTGAGGATTGGACTTCTCTATCAAATCAATCTTCCATTGCCTTTTCCATTTTTTCATTCTTTTTTCTCTGGTTATAACATCGACTATGTCACTGTACACCTCATAATATACGAGACTATGGACATCATACTTTTGAGTAAAACCTTCGACTAAATTATTCCTGTGCTCATACACTCTTTTTAGTAAATTGTTCGTAACACCAATATAAAGAGTCCCGTTTCTCTTGCTTGCCAATATATAAACGTAGTACTGTCTCATTTCTTAACTTCTGGATTCCTGCTTTCGCAGGAATGACAATGTGTTATTGCTCGAATCCGTGTTTGCCGATAAGTCTCACAAATCGGACGTCACAGATTGTTTTGCCGACGAGACTATCCGGCTTCTTTTCACAGGCCACCAACTCCTGAACTGATCTGCCGCCAACAGGGGCGACGATCAGGCCGCCGTCGACAAGCTGCCAGGCCAGGGGCCTCGGTACCTCCGGCACCGCGGCGGTAATCATAATCCTGTCGAAACACCCTGACGGCGGCAATCGTGAAGCCGGCCAGCCGCTGCTGCCGTCACCGACATGAAACTCAACGTTGCTTATTCCCAGTCTTTCCAAAACCTTCCGGGCCGAGTCAGCCAGCTCGCTGAACCTTTCTATCGTATAGACTTTTTTTACCAGCTTACTCAGGACCGCCGTCTGGTATCCGCTGCCGGTGCCGATCTCCAGAACCTCACTTTCCTGATTGACCCGCAGTTCCTGGGTCATCAGGGCGACAATATAAGGCTGGGAAATGGTCTGGTTCAACCCGATAGGCAGCGGACCGTCCGTATATGCCTGCGACCGATGCGAGTCAGGTATGAACTCTTCCCTCGGAACCTCTATCATCGCCGACAACACATGAGGATCGGTTATATCACGACCCTTCAAGTCCCACTTGAGCATCCGCTGCCTGGCGGCTTCAAATTTGTCTTCGTTCCGGCGTCGATGCATAATTTCAATCATCGCTTTTTATCCGCGGTTTTGCAAAGCAATTCTGTCTCGCCAATTACAGGCTTTTCCATTACAAAGGTAACAGAAGCTTGATAGCTGCCGCCGCGGCCAGAATCTGCACTATAAGGTTAAATGCCTTCTGCGGGATTCGTTTCAGCAGGAATATTCCCGCAACCGCCCCGATGGCGATAAACGGCAGCATCATCAAATTGAGTTTCACCGATTCGGCCGTCATCAACTCGAGATTGGCGCTGAACGGCACTTTGAGCCAGTTAACGACACAAAAGAACCACGCCGCGGTTCCGACAAATTCGACTTTGGGCAGCCGCATCGCCAGCAGATAAATAATCATGACCGGCCCGGCGGCGTT
>DQCG01000371.1:7752-9895 GCA_003533825.1 Phycisphaerales bacterium | reverse complement strand
AATAATCCCGCGGCCGGAGTCGAAGAAAACAAAGCCAATCAAAGCCAATTTAACGCTGCCGCACTGCCAAAAGGAGGGCGGAAACAGAAAAAAATCGTTCATATCAGCTAATTTATTAAACTGATGAAGCAAAAAAAAACTCCGCCAATGAAGATGTTCGGCTTTTGTACCCTTGTAAATCGCGATCTTATAGGCCGTGCAGATAAACTTTGTGGCACAATATATGCCAAAAAAATTATCAGGATACTAACACTTTCTTTTTGTATGACAAAATGCTATAATATAGGCAAGATGCTATTCAGTTTTTATGTTAACTTAGATAATGCTTGTACCGATATAACACTTGAAATTCACGAAAATTGTACCTAATGAAAGGGGACAGCAAGGGAGAGGATTGAGAATCTTCAGGACGATCTTTTTCCGTTGTTTTGCCGAAAGATACGAGGAGATATACAATGAAAAAGCTTCTGAATATCTCGCTTCTATTACTGGTTGTGTGTATGTCCGGTTCCTTAGGCTGTAAAAGCTTGTTCCAGCCTAAGAAGAAGGTTCAGGCAGCCGAACCGGGCCTCGGAGCCAGTGACTTTTTCAGAACCGAGACGCGTAGAGCTATGACTCAGACACAACGAGTACCTGCACCGACGATAAGACAGACAAGCTCTGTACCTACGGGACTCATAGACGTGAGTGAGCCCGGATCCTCTGTTGTCTCCAGAACATATCCATGGCTCGAGTGCGGGATTGTGCAGTTGGACAAAATCATGCCCAAAGAAGTCGGCCTTAACAGGGCGTTCAACTATACAATTAAAATCACAAACCTGACGGAAACAAACCTGACCGATATCATAATCACCGAAAATCTGCCGGAGAATTTCAAATTCCTGAGCGCCAATCCATCGGCAAGAACGGAAGAGAACAAGATTCACTGGGAAATACTGTCGCTTGGGCCGAAGGCTCGCAAACAATTTACGGTATCCGGCATCGCCACCTATACAGAATCTCTCCTATACTGCACAACCGTCATCACGCCCGTAATCCCGGCCTGTGCCAGTATTGAAGTTATCCAGCCCGAGTTGAGGTTGACAAAGACCGCGCCGACCGAGGTTCTGTTATGTGATCTGATACCGGTAAGATTGCTGGTGACTAACGCAGGCACAGGATCCGTACAGAATATCAAAATTATAGATAATCTCCCCGCCGGACTGCGAACAACCGACGGCAAGAGCGAACTGATATTTGATGCAGGCACCCTCGGTGCCGGCCAGTCACGTCAATTCTCCGCCGAGCTGCGTGCCACTAAAACAGGGACATACTCAAGCAAGGCGGTTGCAAGCTCGACCACCGGTCTGAGGGTCGAATCAGCTGAAACTACAACTTCCGTAGGTATGCCCGTGCTGACAATCAATAAGCAGGGCCCCGAACGGATGTATATCGGTCGTCCGGCCTCTTATGAGATAACGATTTCAAACAATTCAGACGTCTTAGCGAAAAACACAGTCCTGGAAGACACTATCCCCACCAGAGTAACCGGAGTCAAGGCAACCGCCGGTGCAAAGCTTTCGGGATCAAAATTAATCTGGGAGTTCGGCACCCTGGAACCCAATGCTTCCAAGAACGTACGCGTATCTTACACGCCAACTAAAGCGGGTATACTGTTAAACAGCGCAACTGCTTCGGCTTACTGTGCAGAGGCGGTGTCATCGGCAATGAGAACCACAGTGACCGGAATTCCCGCTTTGGCGCTGGAAGTCGTCGATATCGAGGACCCGGTCAGAATCGGGTCTCGCGCGACATACGTGATTCGAGTGGAAAATCAAGGCTCAGCTACCGCCACGAACATTCGTATTGCCTGCGGCCTGGAAGATTACGTTCGATACGTTTCGTCGGCCGGCGCAACCGCCACCTCAACAGAGGGGCAGGCCGTGCGATTCTTCCCGTTGGGCAGTCTTGCTCCACAAGCCAAGGCAGCCTGGCGCGTAATCGTCGAGGCCGTAAGGCCGGGAGATGTACGATTCAAAGCTTCTATGAATGCCGACCAGCTCACGCGTCCCGTCGAAGAAACAGAGTCAACACACGTATACGAGTAGTTATAACGACAGCGAAATACGGCACTACGGCGTAGCTTGCGTCGTAGTGCCTTCAT
>DQCG01000371.1:0-7589 GCA_003533825.1 Phycisphaerales bacterium | reverse complement strand
GCGTTATTTCACTTGACAAACATCGTGATTTATTCTTATAATATATATGTTGCGAGTGCAGTTCGGCGGTTTCGCCATAGCGCTACCCGCGGTAATGCGCATAAGGGCACATCGCAGCAGGGAGGCAGGCCCAAAATTAGTTTTTATAATTGCCTGTGCCTCCCTTTTTTTGTATAATCCCTGCCGATATTTTTTAGGAGGCTTAATATGCGAGTAACGGAATTTCTGGACAAGTCGGCGGTTCACTACGAGGTAAGCGAACACCCGCCCGCTTTCACAGCTCAGCAGATGGCGGCGGTCGAGCACGAGCAGGGCAAATACGTGGCCAAGCCGGTGATAGTAAAGGCAAACGGCAAATACATAATGTGCGTGCTTGCCGCGTGCTATAAGATTGACCTGGGTGCGTTGAAAAGTCAGTTCGGCGCCAAGTCTGTCGATTTAGCAACGGAAAAGGAAATCGGAAGCATCTTTGAAGATTGCGAGCTCGGGGCCGAGCCGCCGTTCGGTAACTTATATGATTTGCCGACCGTTATGGACAAGGCCATGGAGAAGGACGACCACATCACATTCCAGGCCGGCACGCACCAAAAAGCGATTCGGATGAGCATGGAAGATTACCGGAAGCTGGTCGAGCCGAAAGTGCTCGAATTCAGCTATCACATGACCTCGTAATTTATGATTTACGATCCATTCGGCTACGCTCAGGACAGGTTTTCGATTTATGATTGGTGGATCGCCTTTGGTGAAGCCACATTAGTAAATGGGAATCCAATCATAAATCTACCTTAGCTCGCCACTGCCTGGTTTCTTCCGGCTTGCCCCAGGCTTCGGACAGGGCGATTAGGGTATGCCATGATTTCAATGTATGGGGATGCTCGTCACCGAGTTTGAGGCGTCGGCCCACAGCACGCTAATATGACAAGTCACCAGTGACCTCTGCGGTTGTAAATTTGCCGTTGTAAGGCCGGGATTGCCGTGATAGAATTTTCTAAGATTTTTCCGGTATTGGCGACGGATTTTCCCGTCGGGGCGAGAAATAATTATAGAGACGTGATCGACAATAGTACGCTGAGATTCGACTAATGAACGTGGATTTCGAGACGTATGCGATACACGCGGCGCAGAGGGGCAACGAGCAGGCATGGCGGCAGTTGTTCGAGCAGCACTTCGACGCGGTGTACCGGTTCTGCGTCGCGCTCGCGGACGGCCGGCATGGCCGAGGAGCTGGCCCAGCAGGTCTTCATCATTGCAGCCCGGCGGGTACATCGTTTCGATCCCAGCCGGGCGACCTTTCGAGCATGGCTGTTCGGGATCGCGAAGAACCGCTATATGACAATGCAGGCCAGTGAGCAGCGGCGGAAGCGGCACGAGGAATCCTCTGCGAAGGAAAGCTCTGAGGCGGTCACGCGGGGAGAACCTGATTTACAGGTGCATGAGGCGCTGGCCCGGCTGCCCTCGAATTATCGCATCGTGCTCGATGCGAAATACCTCCGGGGGCTCAGCATGAAGGAGATCGCCGCAGACAACGGTGCGAGCATCGAGGCGATCGAATCGCTGCTACGGCGGGCCCGGGCCAACTTTGCCCGTGTTTACGAACAGATGCGAACTTTGGAGTGATGTATTATGCAAGGTGACAATATGAAAGAAAAAGATGTGGATAAATATCTAAGTCAGTATTTGTCGGGTGATTCGCCGCGAGAAGCGTTTAAGCAGCAGACGCTCCGCGACTCGACGGCCGCACTCGTTCGAGTTCGGCAGCGGCGCTCCGTCAGGCGGAGGGCGGAATTTGCGGCCGCAGCAATCCTGATCGTCGGTATTGGATTTCTTGGCGGTCGCATGTCGATGCCACCTACGTTGCCCAGGAGCGTGGATGTCGTGGAGCAGGCGACCGCCGAAGCCGGCGGCGTAACTGTGCCGAGTGATCTCGTTGCATGGCTGGACGCGGCTCGTCTGTTCAGGCAGTTGGGGATGGAAGACCGCATGGCTCGTGCCGTCGAACGCGCTGGCAAACTGCTGCCTTACGACGCTGTGGCCGTGAGCAGCGTAATGGGACAGGCCTTCACCGCCACTTGTGATGGCATCGTCGAAGAGCAGAGCAAACAAGTCAGTCCCGCTGGCATGCTACGCCCGCACGAGTCGGTCGAGAGTATCAGCGGGATCATGGCACAATCTTTTGGAGATTACAATTATGAAAGCAAAATGGATTAAGAAGTCGCGGTGCCTTTTGTTATGTCTTGGTCTGGCGACGGCTGCGATAGCCCAGAGCAATACACCAAGCGTCCTGGATCGCGTGCAAAACGTGGACGACCCCGAGTTGAGTGAACTGATTCGAGTGGCCATAGAGAACCAGGCGAAGCTCAACGGGTTAGACCAGATAGAAACCATGGAACTTATCCGCAAGGTGTCACTCAGCTATACACAAATCAAGCTGTTCGATCAGCAGATCGCTGAGGTCTCCCGCAAGATCGAAGCGAGAACGGGGCCTGCCGAAATACATTACGAGCTTACGCTGGCAAAGATGGAACTTGAAGCGAAGCTTATGACCGAACTGGCGAATCTAAGAGAGCTGATGGGTATCATCCCCAAACACGCCTTCGATAAGAAACCGATAGAGAGCCTAAGTTCCTGGGTAATCCTGCGCGTTCTCGATGAGGGTGTGTATGTGCTCAACTGCCTGCAACCATTCCAGGGGTACTGGGGCAGACAGCGATACAAGTCATCAGGATTGCAGACCAGGAATGAGGCGTTGGACTACGTTCGGGAGCAATTGAAGGATCCTAACAACCTTCCGATTCGAATCGTTCTTTATCATATGGCTAAGATGAGCAATGCAGCCAAAATCCTGCACAGCAAAGTTGTCTCGCTGGTAATAGAGGCCAACTGCCAAATGGAGGCCGAGGTTAGTATGAAACTGATCGATTCCAATCGCTCGGGTGAATCGATGTTCTTTATTCGGGGCGGCACAATAAGTACATTTCACCACAGCGGGGCACCGCTGCAGCGACCCGATGGAGGCCCTAAACACCTCGTCACGGGTATTTTCGAACCGAACGACCTGGATCAGCACATCCTGTGGCGCCTCTATCATCCAAGCAATGTTCCAATCAAGTTCCGGATAGAGCATGATGAAACAAGCTCCAAGCTGGCAAGGCACACAACAGACAGGGTAAGGTCTATTGCCAAAGACCTGGGCATTGGCGAGTTAGTTGAGGTCGAGAGAATCCTCGTTGAGTCGGTTCCTGAAAGCGCCTTCCTTAGTCGGTGGACGGCCATCACAAAAGGCGAGGTCGATATAATTAATATCCAGCCTTCAGGAGTATGTGTGTTTACAATGAGCCCTGGATCGAGATCGAGCAGTGCCGGGGCAAGCGTACCAGGCAGATGGTTCCTCACACCTAAAGAAATAATTATGGACATCAAAGACAAGAGGGATAAGTGCCTCTATCGCGGATATCTCGATAAAGAAGGCAATCTCGTAGTAGAGAAAGGAGAGACTAATGCCCGAGGCAGTTTAATGACGGGGGCGGAGCGTCAGACGGTTTTCAAGAAGGTGTATTAGTGTTTTGTCCGGAATCTTTGGGGACAGTGTCCTGAGAATAGTAAGTAATTTTTTTCGAGGGAGAACTATTATGTGTAGAAAAATGATTTGTCTGGTTTCTTTTGTTTTTGTACTGGCTCTGGTTCTGACGAATTTTGCTCAGGCAGACCTCATCGGATACTGGAGATTCGATGAATCATCAGGCATTATCGCTGCAGATAGCGCCGGTAGAGACAACGATGGCATATTATTCGGCGACCAACTCGAATGGGCGACAGGCAGGTTCGGTGGTGCTCTGTCACATGGGGGTTTGTGGGATGCCGGCGTGGAATTCCCCACGACGGGTATGTCGACCACGGCGGGGACGGTCGCCATGTGGGCTCTCCTTGCCGATCCTCAACCCGAGACGGAGGGCCGGTACTTCTTTGGTCATACGACACAGCCGCAGTGGAGTAATCGCATCCAGTTATACATGGATGAGAGCAATAATTTACTGGACGTGGGTCTGGGCAACTCCCACACGCACGATACAGACATCATGGAACTGCCGATGGAGGAATGGGTCCATGTAGCTCTGACCTGGGATTCAGGCAACTACGTAGTTTACGTCAATGGCGAGGATATCTCAAGTGGTGCCTATGTCGGGCTGTCTGAAATTCATCCCATTGCCAACATAGGTAACGACGGATGCTCAGGGCCATATGAAGGTTTTGCAGGTCTTCTCGATGAGGTCCGGCTCTACGACCATGCCCTGAACGCCGATGAAATCCTCTACCTATTGTACCCTGAGCCAATCGAATGTCTCATTGCGCACTGGAAGCTGGACGAGATAGAAGGTGCGATTGCTTATGACAGCGTCGGTGATAACGATGGTATACTGTACGGAAATCCCATCTGGCAACCGATGGGTGGTATGTTAGGTGGCGCGCTTGAGTTCGATGGTGACGACGACTATGTGGACTGCGGAACTTTCAACCCATCTGAAGCAACGGGCCAACTTAGCATCTGCCTGTGGGCCAAATGGAACGGACTCAATGGTCGATACCAGGGCTTAATCGGCAAGAGAAACAGTTGGAACGTTAATAATATGATGTGGCAGTTGGAGACCAGTCATATTAGTGGACATGTGATGTTTGAGCGGGAAGGCTATGCGGGAGTTTCTGTCGGGATTCTGACTGAAGGAGATTGGGAGCATTGGTGCGTCACGTTTGATGGAGCTACTGCCATAATCTATCGCATGGGGGAAGAGGTAAACAGGGGCGCCTTTTCATTCGGATCCAAAACCGATGCACAGGTGGTGTTGGGCGGAAGCAACGCTGCCAATCCGTTCAACGGTGCCCTTGACGACGTCCGCATCTATGACTGCGCCCTGAACGCCGCTGAAATTCTGGCTGCCATGGAAGGTGTCGAAAAGGTTGATGTCACTGCTCCAGGGGATGCAATCCAGGGTGTTCCAAACGATGGATTACACGATGGCAGTAGAAACTTCGGCTGGTGGAGGTGGGACTCGCCCGATTTGGTAATCGATAATGATGTCACTACGAAGTATCTGCACTTCAAAGGAGAAACTGAAACTACCGGTTTCCAGGTTACACCAACATCGGGCGCGACTATTGTTACGGGATTGACTTTAACCACAGCGAATGACTTCCCGGCGCGTGACCCGATTGCATTTGAACTCTCTGGTTCTAATGAGAGCATCGATGGGCCGTACGAGCTGATTGCCAGTGACTATATCGTCGATTTCGCCCAGGCGGAAGCGTGGCCTCGCTTGACAATGAACGCAACGCCGATTTCGTTTGATAATTACACAGCATACGCTCACTATCAGGTTCTATTCCCGGCCGTTCGAGACGCTGGAAATGCGAATAGTATGCAGATCGCCGAAGTGGAGCTATTAGGGATCTCCTCGCTCTCGGCGCCCGCTGGTGCGGACATTATCCTGGTCACCGAAGCGATAGACTGGGATATGGACGGCCTTCGAGACGACCACAGCCTGGAGAGCTTCCTTGTTTCCGAGGGCCATCACGTGGACGTTCGGCCGGACTATTGGAAAACGCTCGATCCGGACAAGATCGACGAGTTGAATGCAGCCGACCTGATTATCTTCAGCCGGTTAGCCTGGAGCAGCCGCTACGATGAAGGCGACGAGACAACCCAGTGGAATT
This sequence comes from Phycisphaerales bacterium, assembly GCA_003533825.1. Lineage (GTDB taxonomy): Bacteria > Planctomycetota > Phycisphaerae > Sedimentisphaerales > Anaerobacaceae > JAFGPJ01. Next base: position 1,883 of record DQCG01000371.1, on the reverse strand, counting down.
TGCTCACAACTCCGCTGCTGCAAATGAACTCTCACTTTGCCCGCAACCACGAGCTCGAGTCCCGGTGGAAATGGGTCAACTCCGGTGTTAAAGCTCGCACTCCGCTTATTTATGCGCAAGCAGTGAATCCACATCATCCTATCTTTCGGGGTGTGCCGCTGACGGTGTTCGATCCGAGTAATCCAGACAGTCCCGCGAACGTTGTTCAGATGATAGATCCGCTTGTCGGCACAGGACACACCTCGTTCATCGGTGGAACTGACATGGGCAACGGCCATCTAATCGCTAAGCCCGTACAAATGGATATGGGTTGGATAGCTGAGTGGGACGCCGGCGTGGAATTCTATGAAGGCGCGGGCCAGTACGCCGGCGGCAGACGCATGTTGTTCTGTGCCGGCACGCAGGAGATTCAGTTCGTAGATCCCGACACTCAAGAGGTAATGACCACCGCCCAGGGCGAGCTGAACCTCACGGCCGAGGGCCTGCAGATGTTCCGTAACGCCATTGCCTATTTGCTGTCGCCTGAATCCACAAGAGCTGGAACCGGAGCCATAGGCGGGTGGAACTAAAAGGTGAAAAAAAGCCCCCGGGTGTAATTCAATGTCACCCCGGGGGCTGATTGTTTTTGTTTAATCAGATTTCTTCGTCGATCCAGGCGAGCAGCTCTTTCAGGTCGTCGAGAGTGATGTCACCCATGTGGGCGATTCGGAAAGTTTCTTCCTTGAGCTTGCCGTAGCCGTTACCGAAAATGGTATTGTGCTTGTCCTGAATCGCTTTGATAGTCTCGGCGACATTTATGCCGCGTGTGTTCTTGACCGTCGTTAGCGTGTTCGAGGCGTATTTTTCCTCGCAGAAGAGGGCGAATTTTTCCTTCGCCCAGGCCCTTACTAATTCGCCCATTTCCTTGTGGCGCTTCCAGACGTTCTCCATGCCCTCTGCGATGAGCTTTTCGCATTGATAATTCAGGGCCATAATATGCGGGACAGCCGGAGTGGTCGGCGTCTGGCTCTTTTCAGCCTGCTTTGCAAACTGCTGGAAGTCGAAATAATAGCCCCGGCCGGGAACGTTCTTGCTCTTTCCCAGCGCCCTGTTGCTGACGACAGCCACGGCCAGTCCCGGCGGAATCGCAAAGGCCTTCTGGACCGAGGCGAATGTCACATCCCAGCCGAGATCGTCAAAGTGCATCGGCAGACCCACCAGTCCGCTGACCGAATCCACAAAGACGAGCACATCGGGATATTTGTCCTTCATCATCTCGCTTATCTGGTAAACCGGATTCGTCAGGCCGGTGCTCGTCTCATTATACACGAGCGTCACGGCTGCATATTTTCCGGTAGCGAGTTTCTCATCAATCATATCAGCAGTGGTCGCCTTGCCCCAGTCGACTTTCAGCTCTTCGACGTTTCTGCCGCAGCTCTTGGCGACGCCGGCCCATTTGTCGCTGAAAGCGCCGCAGCAGGTGCACAGCACAACTTCGTCGAAACCGACACAATTGCGAATCGCAGCTTCCCAGATTCCCGAAGCCGAAGACGTCGAGAGAAAAATGTTCTGGTCGGTGAAAAGGATTTTTTTGAGCATGCTGATTGTATCGCCGTGCAGTTGGGCGTATTCCTTGCCGCGATGTCCCAACGTCGGGCGTGCAAGCTGCTGCAAGACGTCTTCATTAACTTTGACCGGACCCGGAATAAATAATCTGGGGGGATTTTTCCAATCTACCATGTATTGTCTCCAACAATTTTCTTGTTCTGTGTTCTCCGTTCTGCGTTCAGCGAACCACACGGCACGCAACACTCAACACGCGGAACGAGCTATAATTTGTTAATCGTCAAACCCGTATAGACCTTGGGATAAAAGTAGGTCGATTTTTGCGGCATTCTTTCGCC
>DQCG01000349.1 GCA_003533825.1 Phycisphaerales bacterium | reverse complement strand
GCTTGTTCAGCAAGCCCTACTTATGATTGTGATGGCAGTCGCCGGTACGGTTAACGCGGCGACACAAGAGGCGATTCAGCAGTCAATCGACGATGGTTTGGCTTGGCTTGCTACCGCTCAGAGTGCTGATGGTCACTGGGAGTATGGTGGTACCCGTGAGGATGTTGCTGCTACTTCTTCGGCTCTTCTGGCACTCATTGAGGAAGGACACTATATGGGTAGTGGGACTGCCTACGAGGCCCAGGTAACGAACGGTGTAAATTGGCTGTTCAATAGAGCATATACCCAGGCTCCTGTTTGGGAAACCGCTGGTTACAGCCGCCATGCCGAGGACTACAACGGCAATCTGGCTCTTGATGACGGCGGCAACAACCGGATGGTGTACTTCGGCAGCACAGACGTCTACAGCAACGGTATCACCGCACCAGTGGTCTATGCCCTCGGTGAAAAGCTCGGCGTGAGTGCGACCGTCACGACAGGGGCTCTGGCGGGCGAGACATACGGCCAGGTGATGCAGGATGTCGTCGACTGGTTCTCATTCGGACAGGTGGAGCCTAACAGAGGTAACCAACGTGGAGGGTGGCGCTACTACCCCAACTACTCGAGTTCCGACAACTCTACAGCCCAGTGGGGCTCACTACCCATGCTCTATGCCAATGACCCTGCATGGGGACTCCAGGTGCCCGACTACGTCAAGAATGAGCTCAGTCTCTGGACGGACTACATCCAGAACCCTGTGGGTGGTGACTGGCAGGACGGCGGCTCAGGCTACTCGAATCCTACCTCGTACGTCAATATGGCCAAGACAGGCGGCATGCTTCTCCAGTTTGCCGCCGAGGGCAAAGCACTAAGCCATACGGACGTCCAGAATGCCCTGGACTTTATGCAGTCAATGCAAGACTTTGACCACTGGAACCAGACTTATCACTATAGCTCCAGCCAGTGGTACGGTGGCAACATTGATAATGCATATGCTATGTGGGCAGTATTCAAGGGGCTGGAGGTGTACGGCGGCCTCATCTGGGACGATAACGGAACACCTCTTGACCTCACCGACGACTTCCTGGTCGGCGATCCCAGTCTGATCTCGACGGCGCCGGGTGGTTTTACGATTGGCTATAGTGCGAGTCCGGATACCTCGGTTGTCGGTGACTGGTACTCGCATTACTGCGACTTCCTCGTAAACGACCAGAACCTTAGCGGCAGTTGGAGCGGTAACTACCCCTGGACCGGCGCCTTGGCGACGGGATGGTATATCAACATCCTGAACGCAACTGGAGCACCGCCGGTTATTCCACCAATTCCTGTTCCGGGTGCATTTTTGCTTGGTGGTATTGGTTTAGCTTTTGCTGGACGGAAGCTGCAAAGACGTAAAGAGTTGTAAGAGTACAGTTAGAGTTAGAAATTTAAGTGTAATTTCAAAAAGGGCTGAGAGTATAATGCCCTCAGCCCTTTTCTAAACTCGCGATGTCTTTTTAAGATGGCTCGCGCAATTTCATAGAGCTATCAGAGAATTTTCAGCGATAGCTGTTGTTTTCTATCCTTATATTAGCCCTCCCTTTGAGTTTATACTCATATCCTCGATTTTAGCCGCTTTAGCGGGCGAATCTCCCCTTACGGCCGTCATGCGGCAAATCTAAGGTCTTCCTGATATATACATTTTCGTGTTTTTATCCTGTTTCTGCTAAAAACCATCTTTTATACCAACTATTTTGGGTAATATGTCCTGTATACCAATGTTATAAGACAGTTTTTTCTTGACATTTGAATCTAAAATGTTAGAATGGATAATACGGAAAGAGACGAGGTATTTCTATCTATATTAGCGTTTGAAATTGGGCTTCTGCCCCCGACTAAATAGTGCTCTTTTTTATCATCAGGAATAAGGTGTAAAAAGAGAAGAGGTTAATTTCGTAAGACGGCAAGATGAAGATCTTAAGAAAATCACACACATTTTATTTCGATAGGAGGATTAAAGTATGAAAAAGTTAACAACCTTTATAGTAATTTGTTTACTATTGTTCTCAGTCAATCGTGCAAATGCAGACCTGACGCTAACGGCAGTTGATGGAGACTGGAGCAATCCTGTAGGACCAGGTACTTCAATAACTGGAAACGTTACCACTATCGACGGCGTTGGAGTTGGATATGGTAATGGGTTGCAAGACCAGATCCGTTGGGGTAACACCGCAGAAAAAAGTGGCTTAGGCTTCACAGGCAGTGCATCTCCGAGTTTGAATGTTGTAATCGGCAGTGCATTTGAAATTGGGCAATTGGCTCACTTCAATAACCCGATTCCTACGGGTTCAGAGTTGAAATCAGTTGATTTAACTGTTGATTTGGATTTCCTGGATGTTGCAGGGACCAAATCCTTTACATTTAATCTTCTGATTGATGAGACACCTAATTCAACAGGGACTTCTCCGGCGGATGATGACATTATCAGTTTTCCCGGCTCTTACCCGACAGAGATGTTCGACATCGGTGGAACGTTATATACTTTACAGCTTCTGGGATTCGGCTCTAATTCAAGCGGCCTGCTTAACAAATTTCAATCGCCGGAAGGCGGTACAAACGACACTTTACTGTGGGGAAGGATCACAGAGCCTGTCCCTGTGCCCGGTGCTCTTCTGCTTGGGATGCTTGGCTTGAGTGTAGCCGGAGTCAAATTGCGCAAGCATGCATGATTAACACGGATTAAAAGGATTTAAAAGAAACCTGAGATTCATGAATCAACAGGGCTGAGAGTTTTGTGCTCTCAGCCCTGCTTGCATTTTTACCCAGAAGGCACGTCTACTTGGGGGTGCAATTCCTCTATAAGCCCGGCAGGTATTTTTGATGAGACCCTCATGCCCTGTTAGACCTCAATCGAAGAGTGTAATTCCTGTGAAAGCAGGAGTCTATGTCTTTCGAGGCTATGTATTCCGCATCAAGTGCGGAATGACAAGTCGGCATTTATCCTGTTACAGACTACTGCTGCCCATTTACTGTACAAGCCCTTGTCTTTAGCGGCTGTCCTTTCAGCCGCCTTTACGGCGAACGAAGCGAAGAAATACTTGCTTAGTTTGAAAAAAAAAGTAAAGTCTCAAGAGAATTCGTCCGATAATTACACAGTCGGCGGCATGAGAAAGAGAGTGTGGGGATAATACTGTTAAGGGGGCTCGCCCAGGGACGGGTGTAGCTGAGGAGTAAAACTTGGGAAAATCTCAGGTAACGAAGATAAAGTGTCATTGTCCAAGATGTAACAAGGTTCATTATCTTGAGTATTTACTGATATCCAAAACACTAAAATGTAAAAAGTGCGGCGCTCGTTTTGTGCCGATACCATCCCGGCCGGAAAGCGAAGAAAACTTGCAGGGGGGGCAAAAGAGGCTCCCAATACCACGCCATAATGTCAGCAGTTCCGCAGGCAGTTACGAGTATTACGGGGCTCCGATGTTGACTACTCGATTTATGCGACTAAGGATATGGCCAAAAGTAGCGGCGGTTATGCTGTTGACGGCGGTAATTCTAATCGTAATCGGGTTCGGATTTATACACGTCATCAATGGTTCGAGCCTTTCTGTGCCGCATGTTATTAGTAAAGCTGCTTTTGGATATAGCGAGACGTTTATCAATATCGATAAGATCACCGGCATGCCCTGGGTTTTCGCTAAAGTAAAGTACCCGCTCGGTTGCAAAATCCTCCAGGACAGGGGGCATATAGAGTCGGATGAGGCATTCCAGCGAAGGGTAAACAGCAATTACGAAAGTAAAACATTAGCGAAGTCGACGATTACTGATAGTACATATTAACTCTCTTTTCAGGCAGAGAAAGTATCTTCCGGTTAAGATGCATCGTGGCCCTTTCGATGCTATATGGCCTGGATTTGCCCAATTCATAGGATTTAGGCCGGACTTGCCCCATCATACTGTGCAAAAACTGCATAAATCATTTCATAAGGACTTTTTCCTTGACGGTAGGGTGGCTAATTTGGTATATATAGGATAAGTGAAGCTGTGCTTTTTTTGCTCTGGCAAGAAGAGATTTCCACAGTTTTTTCAGGGCGTTCCAAATAACGCTGAATTGCGAAAGAAAAACAAGGCCGCCGGTGCCGTATGCTCCGGGAATAGAACTCTTAGATTGTAAAATGGTGGTTGAGAAGTCGAAGGAAGGAGGTAGTGTCAAATCATAGTAAGAATGTCTTTTGGCATACCCAAATTAAGAAATACTCAATCCAAGAGTTATATTATAGGCCGTTCATAATTTAATCCTTTTTAAGGAGTATTGTTATGTGTAGAAATTTGGTTTATTTGGCTTTAGTATTGGTCTTTTGCCTGGCATCGTCGATGTCTGCATCCACGATTATCTGGGTCTCGGGCGCCTTTGACGACAACGGCGACGGCGAGCCGGATGACCAGCCATGGATGGATTTACTTGAGGCCAACGGATATACCGTTGATGCGAGCTTCAGAAGTCAGGAAGGGCGTACTCTCGATGATGACAAAATAGCGGCTCTCAACGCCGCCGACCTGATCATTGTAAGTCGCAACAGCAGCAGCGGGGACTATGACGAAGGCGAGGAAATAACCCAGTGGAACTCCATCACTGCACCGCTGATGCTGATGGGGGTACATATCTCCAGGAACAGCCGCTGGCTCTGGGTGAATACCACAAGCCTCCCGAATCTCTCGGATTCCTCGATCGACATTATAGAGGCCGGTCATCCGATATTTGCCGGTGTACCTAACGGGGCACAGATAACGGTTGGAGATGTGGGGCCAACCACATTCGTCGGTATTACCGACATGGGCAACGGCACCGTCCTCGCCCAGGTCGAGGGCGAAGATGCGACCTGGATCGCCGAGTGGGAAACGGGAGTGGAGT